>CAYZYB010000015.1:0-17456 GCA_964481505.1 uncultured Planctomycetaceae bacterium
ATCGTGAACTGCTTCATCGAAACGTCCGGTGCGATGGTACAAAGCTCCGCGACGAGCCCATCCTTCGGCCGCATCCGGGCGGTTCTGTAGCGCTGTGCTGAGATCCGCGATGGCACTGTCGAAGACACCGCTGGCTTCTTTGAGTTCTGAACGTGCCATCAGGGCTTCGTGGTGAGTAGGAGCCTTTTGGATAATTAAGTCCAGATCCTGCGCGGCCAGCAGATTTTGATTCGCAGCCATCCGGCACTGGCAACGTCGCCACAGGACTTTTGGATCTGAATTGTCTTGTTCCAGAACGGTGTTGTATGCCGTCATCGCAAGATCAAAACGCTGTCGTGCAAAAAAGCCGTCGCCGCGAAGCACGAGTGCTCGTGTATTGTCAGGGTCGATCGCAAGAATTGCATCGGCATCACTCATCGCGCCATCGTCGTCACCGATCAGGTCGAACAATTCCGCTCGCGCCTGCAAGGCTTCGATGTTCCTGGGTGACTGACGAATCAATCGGGAGAGATCTGCAATTGCAGCATTGCGATCACCGTTGGCAGCATACAGTTCGGCCCTCAATTGAATCAGCCCAACATCACTCGGGTTGAGTTGCATTGCATGGTTCAAATCTTCAAGTGCTTCGCGACGATCTCCTGCTGCAGCATGCAGACGAGCGCGCATAACGGTCGCCTCGAAATGATCGGGAACTGATGCCAACAGCTGATTCAGGTCGCTCATTGCCAGTACGTCATTGCCAACTTCTGCAAGAGCTTTCGCTCGCAGAAACACGAGCGGCACATCTGAATTTCCGCGCTCCAACACAGGAGTCAGCACTGATGTGACCTGTGGCCACTGCGCCAATTCTGCGTGGAGCTTCGCCAGGAGGATCGCAATGCGATCGTTTGTCGGCTCGATTTGTAAGATGTTAGCAAAATCAGAAAGAGCGGCTGCGTGTTCGCCAAGTTCAAGGAAGGACTTCGCGCGAGCTTCCATGGCTTCGACGTTGTTGGCATCGAGCAGGCTAATTTGTGTCCAGTCGGCGATCGCCAGACCCCAGCTTTGCATTCGCTCCTGCGTTTTGGCACGTTGAGTCAAAAGCACAACGTCGTTAGGGTTGGTCCGCAGAAGTTCCGTAAGATCCTTAACAGCCAAAGTCCACTTCTGCGAGGCAAGATGCATTTTGGCTCTTTCCGTTAGAGCCTCTTCCTGGCGGGCTCCTAACGAAATCAGGCGAGTGTATTCTGCCGCCGCTTCGTTGTAGCTCTTTAGCTGTGCCAGCAGTTGAGCCCGAAACCACGCATACTCCGGGTTCTTTGGCGACTTCGTCACTAACGGTGTGCAAACGATCAGAGCTTCCTCAGTTTCTCCCGTTTCGGCCAGCACATTCGCGTATCGAAAGCGACCTTCCTGATGATCCGGAGCAACATCAAGCAGCAATTCGAAGGCCGCCACGCTTGCCGCACGATTTCCATCGCGGTACGCATTCAACGCGCGGTGGTACAGTTCTTCGGTGTCCACCTCCTGTTCGTCAGCAACAACTGAGTCTGTATGGAGTTGTTCGGCAGCGACAACTCCGGCCATACGATCTTCTTCGCTGCCAGCCAGATCCTCAACGGGCACCAACGGTGTCGAAGCAGTCATGTCAACCGCAGCCAATGCAGGCTCGGCGGCTTCCTCAAGGGCGATGACAAACGGATTGGAATCGTCGGTCGGCTTATTTTCGGCGGTGTCGTTGTCTACAACATCAACTGCGGGCAACAGTACGTCGCCTGTTTCCGTTTCGGGAATGATTGATGGCTCGGCGGCATCGAGGTTTAGCAGAAACGGATTTGCCGTGGCCGGTTCATCAACCGACGCAATAACAGCCTCCTCTGCGACCTGGGCATCCTTTTCGGACGCTGGTGCCGTGGCTGTGGGAGTCGTATCGATTGGTGGAAACAGTGTAAAACTGTCAATAGCTTCCGGTTCAGCAGCCGCAATCATCGGCTCAGGCTCTGCCGATTCGGAATGCCCAGGGAAGGTTGTGAACTTGTCATCGACTTCAGTTTTTGGCTCTTGCAACGATGGCGCCACAGCAGCTTCGCCTGCGAAGGGAAATGATTCAAAGACCAATGGGCTCCCTGTGTCTGTCGTCGATTCATGGGGAGCCGCTGCAATTGCAACATCGGTGGCTTCAGCAACGAACGGCGTGGCGGCAACGGATTCTACCGACAGCTGTGTTGGTCGAGTTTCCTGACGCAATGCATGTAGTTGCTGCTGAACTGCGGAATTGCCAGGATCGAGTTCAATGGCACGGGTTAGAGATTGAATTGCTTCTGCTCGGCGATCGAGTTCCGCGAGCACTTCGCCTCGGTGAGCCCACGCGAGGGCGAAATTGGGTCGCAGGCGACAGGCAACAGTCAGGTCGCCCAGTGCTCGTTCCGGCTTGTCAATTTTCGCATGCACAAGGCCACGTTGCAGCCATGTTTCGGCATTGTGACGGTCAATACGAAGAGCCTTAGCCAGAGTCTCCAGACACTTTTGCGGATCGCTATCCCGCTCCCGCATCGCCTGCTCCAGCAGTTGGTGTGCGCCGTTGCCGTCGCTGTGGGGTTCAGCAGGTGCAAAAAATTCAGCGAAGCCATTTTGCTTCCCAACATTCTGAGCAGATGCTGCATCAGAATTCTGCTGACCAGAGCAGCCTATCGAAGATGATGCCACTACCGCGCCCAGAAGTATTAACCTCAGGTCATTGGAAAGGCTCGGTAAGCCAGCGAAGAACGAATAAGCCGATTTCGGATTTCTGTGCGCGTGTTTCATGTTTCCCCCTGCGAAGTAATGCTCGCTCAAGTCAATTGAGGAAGCATTAGCAACGAATTTCATCATCCGGCCCAATCGGTGTCCTGGTGAATCGGACGCTATTCCGCTTCACCAGAATTCAGCTGGACGTGGCCAACAAGAGCTTCCACCTGAACTGCGGAACGGTAGCCGGATCTTCCGCCTATCGAAATCTTCGACATTTTCCCCCGAGAGACCCTAATCGGATCATCCGGAACAATCGATTTTTTCGTTACGGATCTGATCCCGCGGTTGAACACTGGACTTTTGAGAGTGGAAGACAGCGGGAAGTCTATATCTGGCTTCGCGAAACTCGACCAAATGTGCGGTGGGGCGCAGCGGAACCAAGGTAATCGATAGAGAAGGGGGCAAATTACCGAAGTGGCAGGAGCTGTGTTGTCGCTCCAACTGCGTCCGAGAATCTGACGCTTCGTAACTTCCAACCAACGTGCAGTGCAGGCCATCCGCCTCGGATTCCGAGATATTCTCATGCAGGAAGTGCCGAATATCATCGCGTCAGAATCCTATTCCCCAAGCCGAGGGTTCTCTAAACACCTGCAAAATCTGCTGCAAACTCAACACATGGACAAAAGCTATGGACTTTTCAGACGATCAAGTTGCCATCATTGGATGCTTCGCAGCCATGGCAATCTGCGGAATTGTGGCGGCGTTGACATTTCATTTTGGTCCCGCAGGCAAATCATCGCAGCCCACAACGCGATCACTCCCATTTCCGCCTGCTGCACCGGCTGGTTCAAACTCCGAAGACCGAAAAGCCGCATAGAAATGCCAGCGCAGGGAAAACGCATCGCTGCGGCTTTGCTTTCACCATACCCTGAATGATCATCATACAATCGCATTTGAACCCCCAAACGCCTTTCGTTGACTGAGCGGACGTTTGGGTAAGTTAAGTAGTACATCTTGCGATTCGTCGGTGTGCGACCATAATGCGAAGTTAGCTGCGCTTTAGTGCGTAGCAGAAGCTAGTCGCGTATTCGGATTCGGTCGGGAGCCCAACGAGTTCCCATGATGGCATAAACGTCCGAAGTTAAGTGGCTAAAGTAGCTGTTTGTAACAACGGTGAGCAGCTTACGATTTCTTCCGCCTGGACTCGAATCACTATGGCCACGCCCGAAGCCTCCCTTACAACACGCCGAGCATTTCATCGAGTCCTCGTTGCGGGCTCGCTGGGCATGCTGCCTCAGTACGGAGCCCGATGCTTCGCTCAGGACGAAGACGAACCTGTCGAGTTTTCATCGGAGCTTACTGTTCAGTATGGACGTGCGGCTCGCGTTATGAGAGACATTCAGGCGTTCCTTGAAGCAATCGAGTTTCACCGTCCGGCGACCATTGGCACGAATTACTTCGGCGTTTCAGTTGGCGGTGTCGACGCCGTCAAGGACCTTGAGGAGGGGCGTGGTGTCGATCCGGAAACACTTGCTGGCTTGTATGCTGGTTTTGCACTGCCGTCGATTGCTAAACATCTGAACGCACAAACATCATCCAGCGGTGGAATCAAAATCCAGTCGCAGGACGGTCGACTCCGTTACAAAGGAACGGTCGTCCGAATGTACTCCCCGAATCATCTGCGAACATTGTTCGAGCGTCGAGACGGTTTTCGAAACGACAGCGACCGTGTTCGGCGGCAGTTCTTTGCCGAATTTGTCTACGGCAGAAAACGCGAGCAGGGTCAGTTCGAACGTGTTGGTCAGGAGAATGAAATCAGCGAATTGCTGGGCCGTTTCCAGCGAATGCAGTCAGCCCTAACGGAGCTCGCGACGGGGTTGGAAGCTGAGCGTCCTGTAACTTCTATCCTGCAGGGAGAAACAGCGCAGCACTTCTTCGCGATTTCAATCGGCGGAATCAATGTCACTGAGGATCTTCAGAGTGGTGGTGCTGTCGATCCGGAGACGCTGGCCGCGATTTATGCTCAGAAGATCTCAACCGACTATGCGGGTGCATTTCAGGTCGGCAACGATGGGGCCATTCTTTATGACGGTGTTCCCATTAAGTTGTATTCGCAAGAGCGTTTGGAGTGGTGCTTCAAGACCCGCGAGCGTCTTGAAGAGCTGTCGATCGTGCGATAGATCGGTTTCCCGTATGGAAGCGGTGTGGTCGCAGATTGTTGCCTTTGAAATGGATGGCTGGGGTTGGACTGAGCTTGCGAAGGAAACCCCGGGGTTTCGCTTGTGCCCTGTATGGACCGGACACCCTCTCCAACTTCGCAACTTTCTCACCCGTCCGGAAGCCGCAGATTTCCTGGTGATCCATTCCGGCAGTTTCTGCCGTTTGCGTTCGGAAAGTGCTGATCACACAGACAGCCACAGGAAATCGCTGATGATCTCCAAAACGCAGGCGAAATTTCACTCAGATTGATTCGCCCACAGCCCGATCCTCGAAGGCAAGACGGGCCAGAAGATTTACCGAGTATTGCCGATTTGTTTCGGTTGAATTCGCTGTAGGACTGTTTTCTGTCGCCTGCTAAAATTTCGGACGGAACGACCAGCACTTCTTTATTCGCTTTATCGGGCCACATGATCAACCGCCTCATCATTCTTTCTGCCGTCATCACGTCGGCTGCCGGATGCCAGCATGCACGCAGTTTTCTGCACATGAATAGTGACAGTCCGTCACCATTTATGGGGCTGGAATTGTCCGTGGATGCATCGGACGCTTCAGATGCTGAGAGCAACCGACACGATATAAAAACGGTGTCGACTGCCGGAATAAAAGCAGATAGCGAACGATTGGCTAGTGCCGCAAACGTGATACCCAATCAGCAGAAAACGAATCGTGAGAGGTTCGTTTCTACGTCTGAGGTCATGGAAACGTCGGCGAACCTGAGATATTCGCTGCCTGCCGTTGATCTAAACAGCGGCAGCACCGATGCCAATGAAGTGGATGATATTATCCACCGGTTTTCCGGCTCCTGAGTTGCGTGGTGACTCGTCACAGCTGATCGAAGCAGCGGAACGTTTTCAAGCAGACCAAATGCCGTTACGTTATGACGCAGCGATTGCCTGACTTAGCGGAAACAAAACTTCGTCGATGACGAATGCTTCCAGCAGTTCTTCGCTCTTGGTTTTTAGCTGAGTCAGCCTGTCTGCAAACGATGCATCGTGGTCCATGCTTCCATACTGACGTACCGTAAAGAAGACACTGATGGCTTCTTCCGGGAACTCATTGCGTCGAACCTGGTAAGCATTAGTGCGTGTTTCGACCATCAGCCGCGCCTGCATGCGGCAGGATTCGTCCAGGCTGATCGTCATGGACGGTTCAAAGTTCAGCATTGTCGCGCCTTCGACGTTCGGTAATCTCTCAAACGCCGGCGAACACCCCAGTGCTTTCGCCACAAGCATGTCGTGATTGCCCCGATAAGCGAAATCGAATCCCATCATGTAATCCAGGGCTTCGCAGTCCAGTGGACTCACGCTCAACATGTACGGGGCGAGATCCAGAATTAGCCGGTGCTGATCCGCTGCCAGTTCGAGGTCTGAGGGATTTACGAACCCACTGCAGATGCGTCTGGGTTCAAGTGAAATCCAGCGGTGATGGGCCTGATCTTTGTCTTCCTCCATCACAAAGTCGCCGTTCTCACGCGTATAGAAGTTCCGCATTGTTGGATAGGACTTCTGTACCCGACCAAACAGATCAAGGACGGATTCACGGGTGTTCGGGAGCGGCATCTCTGTATTGAGATGCATGTTGGCGTAAAAATCGGTCGCAAGGTTCTCGAAACGGTTCATTAAACGTTGCCAGGAAAAGCAATGCAGGGAGCCCTGCCGTGAGAAAACGAAAAAGAAGTTTACAGGCAAACACAGAAAGGTTTGCAGAATCCCGCTCAAGGCAAGGAAAGCCTTGTTGACGAGTTACCTGTATGGCAAAAGGTGGCTACTTTATTGAAGCCGTCGACACAGCTGCAGCCGCTGGCGGAGTTTTGGGGTCTTTCGTTACGACAACGATGACTTCGATCGTAAACTGTGGTGCACCACCTGGCGCACCGCTGAAACCACCACCGCCCCCATCCTCATAGCCGCCGCCGCCTGCGTTTCGCTGTGGTTGAAATCCGACCTGTTCGATAACAACATCGATGGTTTCGCGTGTCCCGTTTGCATTCACTTTGACACCGTCGTACCACAGAATCCCGCGCTGTCGGTCTTCGCGTTTGATTCCTTTTGAGCGTTTTTCATAGTGGTCGGCGATGTCCTGCATGTCACGCATTTCCGCTTGAGTCTGTGGAGACAAGCGGCATTGGGTATAGAACATCGTCGTATCTGCTGGAGCGGCTTCCCCCAGTGCCTCTGCCCCCGAATCAGGCGCCTTGATCATGATAGATCGTTCGGGTATGGCACCACGGTGCAGACGCAGACGCTGTAGTCCGTCGTATGCCAGGTTTGGATTATCCGCCACGTCACGCAAACGGTCTCGCAGCGAAAGCATGACATCCTGCGTGGCCGCCACCCATGACTCTGATGGATCCGGCGCTGGGGCAGGTGCGTTGATGTTGGAAGCTGCTGGTTTTCTGCCACGCTTTCGAGGAAGAGCTTTCAGAACAGCCAACAAACCAGGGTCGCGAGCAACGTCGCGGAACAACCCGCTGCCTGTCATGCCTGCAGCGCCCTCAGCGTGAGACTTTTCGAACAGCGCGAATGTCGAATGCCGAACAGCATCCGAAGGAATTGTCGATGCAAGTGCCAGCGCATCCGCAACCGAGGCGGGAGAAGCGGCTGCATCAAGCTGACTCGTGACAGTCGCAACAGCATTTCTGTTCCACAGGACACTGGCGACAGCTGCCATGCTGGAGTCGGAAACACGAACAGGTGGCAGACTGCCGGGCGCTCGAGGTTGACGACCTCCTGCCGAGCCCCGGCTACCGTAACCAGCTTCGTCTTCTTCATAGTCTTCCTGATACATTTGTGCTTCCGACATCTGGCCCCCAGACGCCATGCCACTGTTGTAACCTGCGCCTGGTTGCCCATTGTTCAATCGGGCACTGTTGGGCTGTCCTGGTACAGCGTTGGGGTTGTATCCTCCCGTCGGAATTCCATTAGGAGACATTCCTGCGGCCATGCCATCGGCACCTGCCATGCCGTCGGCAACTCCCGCTGCCGGAGGTGGCGTTGGCTTTTTCAGCATCAGAAAGTGGTCAGCGGGATTTTGCGAGAGAGCCGCCAGAAACCGCATGGTCGGTTGGTTCTCTGCAGGGTGGCGGCCACTGCCTGTGTTGCAGCGGTGAGTAAGTCAGAAGCTACAGCGACGTTCGGTTTTTCAGTGGAAAAGACTTCGGTCAAAACGATCTGAGTACTGATCGGCATGGGAAGTGGAGTAAGAACCGTTCCACTTACGATATTCTTGAGCGTCATCCACGCAGGATCGCTGTTATTGATGACGAGACCGTGAACAACGGCACGAACCAATTCTTCATCCTGAAGGTTTCCCATCGGCCGCTGAGCAGTCGTTCTGCCGTTCTGATATCTATCTCTCTCGTCTTCTTCATAATCTTCTTCGCTCATGCTTCCGGAGCCTGGTCCGCTTCCCGGAAAGCTGCCGTTCTGTGGTTGGCCACTCGGAGATCCACCGCCATGTCCACTCGCCGCACCATGTCCTGAAACACTCGACGCATTCCCTCCAACTGCATCATGGCCGCTTGGGGCTCCACGTTGTAGGTTTTGAGCTGCCCCCCGGGTTGCCTGGGCAGCCTGAGGCACATAAGTCAGCATCGCTTCGCCGATCATCATCTCCAGCGAGTCAACACCAAGTACCGGATCGGGAATCACGTTGTGTTTTTCCAGCTGGAAGAAAGCTCCACCTGGCGGCACGCTGCCAGGTGTAATGTTTGGTATGGATGGCATACTCGCAGCTGGCTGAAGGCCGCTGCCACGCTCTCCACCTCCGAACAATGATCCCAGTCCTGGTATTCCAAAGCCACCGACGGCACTTCCGCCAGGCATCGTGTCCATCGTTCCTCCGGAAGATTTTTGCAGAACCTGTGCCATGAGCTGTGCGAATGCCGGATCACCGGGTGAGGCTGCAGCTTTCGCTTCAATAGCCTGAAGGACCTTTCCGTCTTTCTCTGCGACCGCTTCAAGTATCTGAGTGTCAGTCCACTGCAACACATCGACTGGTCGTGTCGGAACAGTATTCCGCCCACCGCGATTGGCTTGCCCATATTGCTGCGAGTACTGTGCGTTGTAAGACTCGCCATACATTTCCTCGTCGTCGTCTCCGTCTTCGTATTCATCCATGGAATCGCCGTCACCACTCTCCTGCCGATTCATCATGGCCATCGATCCAGAACCAGCATCATGTCCACCAGATGTTGCTGAACCTGCTTGCTGGCCCTCCATCTGCTGCTCCATCTCGGACTCAATCGCCTGTTTCGAATCTGACGTCGTCTCGGCGGTTGAAGTAGCAGAAGGGTCATCGCCGCCACCGCACCCTGCCGCTGTCAGAACAGCAAGCAGCAAGACACTCAGTCGGGCAATCGCATGAAAAAAGTCAATCCGCATCATGACGTAGACTCCGGAGATGAACATCGACGGTGCAGTTGCGAACAAAGTTCGGCACCTCATTCGATGCGTCGAAATTAAGTTAGTGACTGTAAAGATATGGCACAGTCGCTCTCGGCGACCTGGCTCACGCCTCACAAATACTACCAGAATAACCTAAAATAGAAGCACTTTTTGACAACCATTCGTTCGAAATTCACTCCGCAGTCTCATGATCGTGACTTGACAGACAAAAACCACCGAATTCGAAATCCAGACGGAGCTGAAATCCGTTCCGACGAACGACACTATGGCCAGCAAACAGCCAACAAAACCTGAAGTTTCAGGGCCGTCTGAGACCCTGCGGATATCAGGTTTTGGGCACACCACCATCGGCTGCAAGTCTGTTTCGCTGGTAAGGCGATAATCCGGAATCTGCGGCCCTCACAGAACGTGGCAAAGACATCAGGCAGCTGTTATGGTCAAAATATGAATCCAAGAGCCCTCATCCTTATTCCAACGGAATTCGAAGCAGGCCTCCTGCTGCCTCGCCTGAAGCTCGACGACCTTCCTGTTGACGTCGCAACGGAAACCTGTGGCTTCGGCCCTGTCGTTGCCGGCGCTCACTCGTCGCAGTTGCTTGCCCGGCATCGGCCGGATCAGGTCATTCTGGCGGGCATCGCTGGCACCCTGTCTAACCAATTGTCAGTTGGTACCGCCTGTTGCTTCACAAGCGTCTGCCTCTACGGAGTTGGCGCTGGGAATGGCGAGAATTTTCAGACCGCCGAAGAACTCGGCTGGTCACAGTTTCCGTCAACGAAACAACACAACCTAATCGGCGACACGATTGCACTCACATCGCCATCGCACACTTTGAGTCGCCAACTGGTCACCTGTTGTGCGGCATCCGACAATAAGACAGAAGCCGACTGGCGAAGACAGAAATTTCCAGATGCGGCGGCGGAAGACATGGAGGGGTTTTCTGTCGCGGCAGCCTGCCAACTCGCGAAGATTCCATTGCAGATTGTTCGCGGAATTTCGAACGTCGCCGGCGATCGAGATAAAGAAAACTGGCAGGTCGAGGATGCGATTGAGTCTGCTGCAGGAATTCTAAAGGAGCTCTTAACGTGGTAACGCCAATTCGGCTTGGGATTTCAACCTGCCCCAACGACACCTTTACGTTTCATGCACTTATGAATCGTTTGGTCGACTGGCAGGGACTCAACTTTGAAGTCGAACTTCTGGATATCCAGGAACTCAACGATCGAATTTTCTCTGGCCATTTCGATGTAGCGAAGACCAGCTTTCACGCTGCGTTGCTGCTGGCCGAAAAGTGGCGCGTTCTCCCAAGCGGATCTGCCCTCGGGTTCGGGGTGGGACCGTTGCTTTTGTCCGCCACCCCAAATGTAACACCGAACAATCAAGACCAAATAACGCTGTGTCCCGGAAAACACACCACGGCGGCATTGCTGTTTCAGTTGTTCTACCCCAACAAATCAGCCATTCGACACACAGTATTTTCAGACATCATGCCGCAGCTTCAACAAGGCACGGCGGACTTCGGTGTGTGCATTCACGAAGGAAGATTTACCTGGCAGAATCACGGGCTGGGACTGGTCGAAGATCTTGGAACACGTTGGGAAACAGAAACGAAGACACCACTACCACTGGGCGGCATTGTTGCCGGACGCCACCTGTCTGACGAAATCACTGCGACCGTCCAGGCAGTCGTTGCAGATTCATTAAAATATGCGATGCATGCGCCGAAAGCAGCCCTTCCCTCGATGCGTAAACACGCTCAGGAATTCGACGACGACGTACTGATGAAACATGTCGACTTATACGTCAACGAATGGACTGTCGATCTTGGCGATACCGGCCACAAAGCGCTGCGTGAACTTTCGAAACGAGCAGCCGAAATTGGGCTGGTAAACCGAAACGCACAGCGTTTGGAAATCTTCGGCGACCATTCAAACACTTAGGCTCCGTGACAAACTTTATACGATGAGTTTTCAGGCCCGTTGAATTGCTTTCACAGTCGGCTCGGAAAGGCCAAAGTGCGGTCGAAAGCGATTCTGAAAATGATGCCCTGGCTGATCTGCAGCAACACGTTTCGGTCTGATCAATATTCGACGCTGTGAGGCTTTACAGTCGTAGGCAACAATCAGCCGCCAACCAAAACTTTATCAAATTCGGCGTAGAGTTCGGTAATGCTTTCATCATCTTGACGCCTTGCGAGAATCTTCATGATCATTACCGCAGCCCGATATTGCTTGTGCGCATTTGGATCTGTTCCCACCTGAGGAGCGAGATCCGTAGCCAAACTTCTCGCGGAGCCCGCGAAATTTTGGCGGAGCTGTAGCCAGTCTTCTGGTGAGCCCTTCTGGGCACTGGCATACTCCGTTGCGAAATCCTTGAAAAGTGTCTCGGGGTTCACGCCAAATCCAGGCAGCCCTCCCATAAATGCGCCGACGATCAGCAACAATACAACCACGCCACCGCCGATTATGCCCAGTACCTTTGGTTCCGGCATAGAAAAGCTCATCCCGCCTCCACCAGATGACCTTCTTGGTTTCGCTGGTGGCTTCGGTTTAGCGAAAGCGGGTTTGGCTGAAGCCGCAGCCATCGGAGGGGGTGCGGAAACACTGGACGCTCCAGTCATACCCGCAGCTGGAATTCCGGCCGCGGGGGCTACTGTTGCACCGGGAGTCACACCGGCGCCGCCAGGTACTGCTGTGCCAGCTATGGGAGGAGGCGGAGCCGGCGCGGCCGCTCGGTCTTCGCGAACCTTGCCATCTTCTGTAAAGACTTCTGCAAAGATCTCCTGTAAAAATTCGTCGGGCTTGGCTTTCTTCTTTCGCTTTCGGCGTTTGGCGGTCGGCTTTTTTTTTCTCGGACGTTTTTTGGGAGGAGTCTTTTTCTTTTTTGGAGCCCCGCCGTCTTTTGTTTCGGCTTCGATGATCGCCTGCTGTCGAAGGATTTCCTCACCCACTCCAGGAATGGCTTCCACAGCGATCCAGCGACCATCTTCACCTTCGCGAATCTCGTCACCGCGTGACAACGATCCGCTGCACGCCATGTCGACCAGTTCTTCCTGAGTCAGCGGTCCCCAAATTTCGCCCAGCGACTGCACGAAGAAAATGGATTCGTCCTCCTCCTCTTCTTCCTCTTCAATCGGCTTGTGGGGATTAGTGACCACTGGCTGCGGCGAGTCAGAATCGCCGGCAAGGTTGAAGGAATCGATATCAAGGTCACCGCCAGGGGCATTGGTTTCCTGCTCCTCAGCAGGGTTGTTTTCAAAGCTGAACGAATCGATATCGAGGTCGTCGTGACGATCATCATCCGTCGCGGCATCTGCAACTCCTGCAGCCTGCGCAGATACTGCTATCGCCTCGGCTGCAGTTGGTAGATCAACAACTGTAATCCAGTCTTCCGTGGAATCGGCGCGCACGCGATCGGAATCCGAAAGAACTCCGTCTGCAATGAGTTGTTGGACATCAGCGAGCGGCACCGGGCCGAACTCCTCCATCAACAATTCGTAATACCACAATTGTTCACTCATCCGGGATTTCCAATACCCACCGAAACCAGTAATTCAGGAATAGCCACAGCGTGGTATGCCTACAAAGCGCCACAAGCTGCAAGTGTGACGACTTAACACCATTGATTCCACTGTCAAGTCGACGTATTTGGGTGCCCTAACCCGAGCCACTCATGTCTTCGCCCTGCGAAACCTGAAATTACATCCAGAGTACCCCTGCAACCCAGCCTCCCCCACTAAGCCGGTACAGACAACGGCCACGATGTTGCCGGAACACAACAGAAAGACAGCGAACAATCGCAACAAACGACAAGCTGGTTCCAAAGAACCTCACAGCTATGCGCTTGCACTGTGCCCAGGTTGCCTCGGAAACACGAACGGCAAAGCAACGCCAAGAACACCGGTAACAACTCCAACGGCACCAATGAGATAGCTTCGGAACTGAATCGCGTCACTAAGTTCAGCTGGATTGAGACCCGTCGTTGTGGCTTTTGCGGTCAGATCGCGAGACACAAGCCAAAGGGCTCGCATTGGGCGAGCTGTCATGCCCCCGGTAGCAAGCAATTCGTTGTGCTGATCTTTGATCAGGAATGCGAAGGTTAGGCACATGACACCAAGAACCATCAGAACAATCGGGAAAAGCAAACGTTTCATTGAGTACCTGTTCGTTGTTAACTCTGCAGCGTTGCTTCCCGATTATTCCAACCCGAAGTTCTTTGCGTGGAACTTCATCAGTTCGAGCCCACGTTTTTCGTAGATGCCGATCGCACTGTGCGGCACATCTTCCACAACCAGGCGACTGTAAGGGATTTTCAGTTCGTCCAGAAACTTCATGTAGGCCAGGTTGTTTTCGTAGTTAAACCCCTTGGTGCCAACATGGAACAGAATTGGCAGCTTCGGTGACGATGGCGTTCGAGATTTCGCGTATTCTCGAGCAAGGTCGTACGTGTTGTAGCCCGGCGTGAACACCAAAGTCTCACTTTCGCGGCCGTTGTTTTCTGAAATCAACCGCTCCGTCTCGTGCCCAGCACCACCGGGCGCCGCACTTCCGAACAAACGTGAGTGCTTGAACATAATCCGCGTGGTGCCGCGACCGCCTTGAGAAAATCCTTCCAAACCACGACCAACGCGACGGGCAATCGTGCGATACGTTCTGTCAATGTGCGGAATCAACTCGTCAACAAAAACGTCTTCCCCCATCGCGTTTTCTCTGTCGGGCATGTTGTAGTGGCTCACCGGCCCACCATTCACAAAGACATAGATCATCGGAGCAACTGCACCGGTTTCGATGTGCTCGTGCAGATGAGTCGCAAGCTTCACGCTTTTGAGTTCGCTGCCGGGGCGACCGCCGTGCAGGTAGTACACGACGGGATATCGTTTCGTTGCCGATGCTTCGGCAGAGTAGTCGGACGGTAGATAGACGCAATAGCCGACATCGAGCTTCATGCTGGGGCTCGTAAAAGTTCCGTGAGTGACGCCGACCGGGAGCTTTGATGAATGGTTCACCCAGCGAAACGGGGCTGTCTTTTTGGGCGCCGGAGTTACCGGTGGCTTACTTTTGGCTTTCGCCAGATGCAGAGCGACTTTCCCATGCATTGTGTAAAGCCGAAATTGCTCTCCATCATGCACCAGCACGCCGCTGGATTTATTCTCGGCCACCGGAAAAACGGGGCCCTCCGAGCACTTGGACCACGTTCTGAGATCGTCCGAAACAGCGAAGTATGTACACCAGTCTCGCGGTTTTGTCGGGCTGCCGGTCCCGTGCATCACAGCATACCAACGGCCATTGCGCCGCACGATCTGATTCATGGCGATCATCAGCTTATCGTAGCCGCCCGGACCAGGCAGGATGACCGGATCATTACTGACATTGGTCCAGGTCTTTTGGTCTTTCGACGTCGCAAGCCAGATTCCCTGATCACGGCGTTCGTAGAACAAGTGCCAAACGCCGTCCTTCACCACGGCTGTTGGCGTACCGTACGGACCTTCCGGAATCTTTTCGCCGTTCGTCAGTCGCACATCCAGGGCACCGATTCGCTTCCAGCGTATACCATCTTTGGATCGCAGCATTTGAGCCACATCGCCCGCGCCTTCTGCAAACATTGTGAACGCGTTGTTACGCTTAACGACCATCATGTCTTCGACCCAAACGTCATCGAAGACTGGATTCTGCGGATGTCGCGTCCATTTGATTCCGTCCGGAGACGTCGCGTATCCCAGCTTCATTGTTAGCGGTTGTTGATCCGGGTTGTAACCGGTGTACCACATGCGAAACTGATCACCGTCTTTCATGATCCAGCCACGCTCTCGAATCAACGCATCCCATTCGCCCGGCTGGCCGGTGAACACAGGGTTGGCTTCGTGAGGGGTAAAGCGACGAATGGCATACGGCAGATCCTGAGCGGTCGCGGGAGTGCCCAACAGCAGGACGACGGCAAACAGGAACGTGGTCAGTTGGTTTGGGAATCGTATGGAAAGCATGGAAAAATTGCGCACAGTGGACGAGTCCTTTAAGTAGCGTGATGGCACCATGAAGATGATTGTCCGCTTAACTGAAACGAGTTTCCTTAATTGTAGATCCCTCACCTTCAGTGAAAAAGCCAGTCGAATCTGTCCCGGGATAGCGGTGATATAGACCTGATATCATTCGTTATCACACCCCGGAGTAGCGGTTTTCTCAACCTCAGGCTACATCCACGCGAACGGTGCTGCAACTGGTGGCGTAGCCCAGAACTCGCTTTACTGTTGGCGGAATGCGACTGCCTGCGATCGCGTATGCTAGTTCAACCAAGCCTCGTTCTCCGTAGCGTTCTCGAAGTGACTGTCGCAGCGAATCATCGTCTTCTGTCGCGAGTACCGATTTCGTGAAGTCAAATACCGTTACTAGATCTGCTGACAGTTTTTCACGATCGCTATCGAGAACCGCTTGAACAACGTTTGAGGCAACGCCGCTGTCTTTCGCCAGGTTGACGCCAATCTGAACACAGGGACCGCAGTCTTCCTGCTGCAACGCGACCAACTGAGCCACAAACCAGGCATCCGCTGGTAACGTCTTGCGGCTGTCGGCGAACGGCATGATCGCAGCAAATCTTAGAAACGCTGTCGGAGACACATCAACGACGTGCCGCAAATAGTCCATCGAAGCACCGAGTCGCTTTTCTTCGGCATTCAATTTACGGCGAAAAAACCATCGCAGCATGATGTCCCCATGTGTTGAGTTCAGCCAGACTCCGAACCAGATCGAGTCAACACCGTAAACCGTTCGATCCAATACTCACTATCGACTTTCCAGACCTTGTTTGAGTGCAGCAACTCCTTTTGGTATTCAACCCCGGTTTTTCCCGAACGGCTGGCATACGACAATCTTCGCGACCTCTCGTGATCGACAGGGCCGAGTGAATGTTCAACCTGCGTACGTCGGAATATTCATCCGACGTACACTGATTACGTCAAGATCGACTACGTCTTTGCAAGATCCCGAAGCACCTTATGCAGAATCCCGCCATTCCGGTAGTAGTCCACTTCAACCGGGGTGTCGATCCGACAGGTGACGACGAAATGAACTTCGTCGCCGTTGTCTTTGGTGGCGGTGACTTCGACGGCTTGCTGAGCTTCGAGGTTGTCGTCGAGTCGGATGTTGAAGGTTTCGGTGCCGTCGAGATCCAGGGTTTCTCGCGATTCGCCTTCTCGGAATTGCAGAGGCAGCACGCCCATGCCGACCAGGTTTGATCGGTGGATGCGTTCGTAGCTGGTAGCGATGACGGCTTTGATGCCGAGCAGGAACGTGCCTTTGGCAGCCCAGTCTCGCGAGGAACCAGTTCCGTATTGTTCGCCGGCGAGGACAACCAGAGGTGTGCCTGCTTCCTTGTACTTCATGCCAGCTTCGTAGATCGACGTCTGTTCGCCGGATGGGTGATG
Organism: uncultured Planctomycetaceae bacterium; assembly: GCA_964481505.1. GTDB lineage: Bacteria > Planctomycetota > Planctomycetia > Planctomycetales > Planctomycetaceae > Fuerstiella. The sequence goes on from CAYZYB010000015.1 coordinate 16,750, forward strand.
AACGGTGACGCTGCCTTCGCTGCCTGGGACCAATTGGTTCTTGAGGCGAATGTTGGCGAAGGTGCCGCGCGTCATCACTCGGTCGTTGCCGCGGCGGCTGCCATAGCTGTTGAAGTCACGGATGTCGACTTTGTTGTCCTGCAGGTACTTGCCAGCCGGTGAAGTTGGCTTGATGGCTCCCGCGGGGCTGATGTGGTCAGTCGTGGTAGAATCACCGCAGCTCACCAAACAGCGAGCGCCTTCGATTGATGCGATCGGAGCCGGTTCGGTGGGCATGTCGACGAAGAACGGAGGTTCCTGCACGTAAGTACTGTTTTCGTTCCACTGGTAGATGTCGCCGTCGCTGGTTTTGATGGCCTGCCATTCTGGTGGACCGACGGTTGCCTGACCGTATTGTTCTGTGAACATTTCGGGCGACATGCATTCCGCGATGGTGTCGGTGATCTCTTTTTGCGTTGGCCAGATATCTCTGAGGAAAACGTCGTTGCCGTCGCCGTCCTGTCCGAGTGGATCGTTTGTGAGATCGATGTCGGTGGTGCCGGCCAGAGCGTAGGCAACAACCAGTGGCGGGCTGGCAAGGTAGTTGGCTTTAACATCCTGACTGATGCGTCCGGCGAAGTTACGGTTGCCTGAAAGAACTGCCGACGCGATAAGTTCTCCTTCGTTAATCGCGTTGCGAACCGGTTCCGGCAGCGGACCACTGTTGC
>CAYZYB010000016.1:0-17187 GCA_964481505.1 uncultured Planctomycetaceae bacterium
CAGCTTATAGTCTGATAGATTTCCACATCGAATTGTAGTGTAAATGCCAGGTGCCCGGTGGATCTGATGATTGGGAGGTTTGCTCAGATGACGACAGCTGCCCCTCCGGAAGTATGTTGTCGGGGAGGCGCCGTTTCCTGTTGAAGACTGTTCCGGGGCCCCCAGGTTTCCGTGAAATAATGATGTGAACTACGGCAGTGTTAAGCAAAAAGACGCGATTGTTGGCTTTACCTCATCCACATGATGAGAGTTTTGTCGATTTGCGACGGCTTCGTAAATCGAATTCGAACGCAGTCTCCGCCACTGCGGTGAGGTTTCACTTCCTGTTCTGAACCGAAGCCTGCGACGGCACCAACTGTGACCGAGTCCTTCGGCACGAACAGCAGCAGATCGACGCCGTCCTTCCTTTTTGTGTGCAGTTCTGCTCTCGCGCCAACTTCGGCATGCTTCCAGACGATTTTGCTCTTCGCACTGAAATCCATTTCGCAACCGTCGAAGCTTCTCTCCACAAGCGGCAGGAGCTTTTCCAGTGTCTTGAAGTCCCATGTCGGCTTTTTCGGCAGGCCCTTTTTCATCAGGTGCCATTTGCGACCGAGTTGCTTCCATGGTGCGAGGTCTGCCGGGTTGGCTTTTTCTTTGAGCGCCTGTTCAAGGTAAGACTCACGCGCCTGTTTTAGAAACGCTTTGAAAGCTGGCGTGGTGACTTCGGCTTTGTTCCAGATTTTGACGCTGACTTCCTGCCACGGCGTTTTCAGGTTGCGAATGCTGACACGGTCGGATTGTGTGTAGTACAGAATGTCTTCGACGTCGTCGATCGGTGTCAGTCCCAGTTCCGCGTCCAGGGACTTCGCTTCGAACGTGCCTTTTTTGACGCGAAAGCAGAACACCAGCAGCCAGGCATGACCCGTTCTGGCATGCAGCAGCCAGCCGAGACCTCCGGTCGCCTTCACTTCAACCGTCGAGCGATGGTTCCAGTTGACGGGAGCCATGCGTTTGTCGTTTGTCAGCGTGTCGACTACGAATTGCAGCGCGTCTCCTTCCCAGTGACAACGCTTGCCATCGTGGCTCAGGCATTCTTTTGTGTGCCATCGCTGGCCGTTTTCTTCCCACGGCAGAGCGGCCGATTTACCAAGCTGCAGAACGCTGACGTCGCCCTCCTTTTTACGAGCCGCCTCTTCCACGTCGAAGACTTGGATCGCTTCAACCTTAGCTTCCGCCAGCACGGGAGCCAGTAATTCTCCCGTCCACGAACGCAGCGCCTCCGCTTTTCCGCTTGCGCTTTTCCGTTTTCCGCCTTTCGCTTTCCGCTTCGTCGCATACGCGACTACATCTTCCGGCGTTCCTTCGGCTACGATTCGGCCGCCGCCAGCGCCAGCTTCCGGGCCAAGGTCGATGATCCAGTCGGCTGTTTTGATGACATCGAGGTTGTGTTCGATCACGACAACTGTGTTGCCCTGCTCCACCAGACTATTCAGCACGGCCAGTAGTTTGGCGATGTCGTCGAAGTGCAGGCCAGTGGTCGGTTCGTCCAGCAGATACAGCGTTTTGCCTTTGTTGGGTTTGGCAAGTTCTGCGGCGAGTTTGATTCGCTGAGCTTCTCCACCGGACAGCGTGGGCGCCGACTGGCCGAGCGTCAGGTACCCCAGTCCGATTGCGTTGAGCGTTGCCAGGGGGGCTCGGATTTTCGGCACGTTGGCAAAAACTTCCAATGCCTTTTCGACAGGCATTTCCAGCACGTCGGCGATACTGGCGTCGTTAAATTTCACTCCCAGCGTTTCGTCGTTATATCGTTTACCGCGACAGGTCGTACATTCGACCCAGACGTCGGGAAGGAAGTGCATTTCGATCTTCTGCTGTCCCATCCCTTCGCAGTCGTCACATCGTCCGCCCGCGCGGTTGAAACTAAAACGACCCGGCCCATAACCGCGAACTTTTGATTCCGGCATTTTGGTGAAGAGGTCGCGGATATGGTCGAACAGTCCCGTGTAAGTTGCCGGGTTGGATGCCGGAGTGTTGCCGATGGGGTATTGATCGACGACGACAATCTTGGAAAGATGCTCAATGCCCAGCAGTTCCTTATGCGGTCCCGGGGCGTCGGTGGCGAGATTCAGTTTTCGCGCGACGGCGCGGGCGAGCGTATTCATCACCAGGGAGCTTTTGCCGCTGCCGCTCACGCCCGTGATGCACGTCATCGTGCCGAGTGGAATTCGCAGGTCGACGTTGCGAAGGTTGTGTTGCGCTGCACCGATCAGCTGGAGCCACGGAACAACCGGAGCAGCAGGAAGTTGCGTCGCGGGTTCGGCTTTCTTTTTCGTGGTCATAGCTTTGAGCATTTCGGGTGCAGATCCTGCCGAGGGGATTCGCCGATCCGGCGGAATCGGGATGCCCTCTTTACCGCTTAGATATCCTCCGGTGAGTGACTGGGCGGACTGACGAGCCAGTTGTTTGGGTGTTCCTTTGGCAACGACCGTGCCGCCTAACCGACCGGCTCCAGGACCGAAGTCGAACAGGCGGTCGGCGGCTTCCAGCACTTCTCGATCATGTTCGACCAGCAGGACGGTGTTACCGAGATCTCGCAGACGTTTTAATGCTGCCAAAAGTCGTCCGTTGTCTCGCGGATGCAGCCCGATTGTTGGTTCGTCCAGCACGTACAGCACGCCGGTGAGCGATCGGCCGACCTGCCCTGCCAGCCGAATGCGTTGTGATTCGCCGCCGGATAGTGTCGGCATCGATCGGTTCATCGTAAGATAATCCAACCCGACATCGACCAGGAATTCGAGACGATGAACTGATTCTGTCAGCAGGTCGCCGGCAACCTGTTTTTGAGCCTTTGTCAGTCGCAGCTTCTTCAGAAATTCCAGAGCTTTCGCCAGCGGCATCTGGCACAGTTGTGGCAGAGTTGTTTTCTTCAGTTGAACGTTGGCCGTGACTTCCTGCAAACGTGTCCCATTGCAAACGCTGCAGTCTTTTTCGCCCGCCATTTCGAGCAACGATCGTCGATGCGAATACGACGTTCGCGCAGCGAGTTCGACTGTGGGAAACAGACCTCGGTACTTAAAGCGGAAGGCGGAAGACGAAAAGCAGGCTTCTGTGTTTGTCCTGCCGCTTTCTACTTTTCTCTTTTCACTTTTAACCTCGATCCAGCGATCCTCGTCCCCGTACAGGATCACTCGCTGTTGTTCCGACGTTAGCAGATACCACGGTTGATCGAGTGGAATGTTGAATTCTGTGCCAATGGCTTCCAGCATTCCGCGGAAGGCGGCATTCGTTTGCGGATCCGGCCACGCTCCAACAGCGCCATCCATCAGTGATCGTTCGGGGCTGGTGATCAGCAGTGACTGGTTGGCTCCGTATTCTGTTCCGAGCCCTTCACACGACCAGCACCAGCCGAGTGGACTGTTGAAGCTGAATTGCTGCGGCGCCGGTGTGTCGTAGGCGTAGCCGCAATCGAGACAGGACAAATGCAAACTGAAAATGTGGTCTTCCCATTCGGCTTCGTCCACTTTGCTGTCAGCGACGACAACACGAATCACGCCTTTCCCCATATCCAAAGCCGCTTCGACAGAATCTGTGATGCGGCCGCGCTGTTTGCGGTCCACGACAACGCGATCGATGACAACTTCGATGTCATGTTCACGTCGATGATCGATGTCCGGCACTTCTTCCAGAGGATACGTCACGCCGTCAATGCGAACGCGGGCGAAGCCGTCTTTCTGCAGGCGTTCGAAGACAGATTCGTACGGCGTTTGGCGGTCGACTTCGATGTCGGACAACAACAGCAGACGCGACTTTGCCGGAAACTTCAGGATCGATTCGACAATTTCGTCCGTGGTTTGCTTGGTGGCCTGCTTACCGCACGATGGGCAATGCACTGTTCCCAGGCGAGCGTAGAGAACGCGGAGGTAGTCGTAGATTTCCGTGACTGTGCCGACAGTCGAACGCGGCGTTGAGCCGACAGTCTTCTGTTCGATGGCGATGGCAGGGCTCAGTCCCTGAATGGCGTCGACGCGAGGTTTCGGCATTTGACCCAGAAACTGCCGAGCGTATGCAGAAAGACTTTCGACATAGCGCCGCTGACCTTCAGCATACAGTGTGTCCATCGCCAGCGATGTTTTGCCACTGCCACTTGGCCCACAAAAGACACTCATTTCTCCACGCGGAACTTCAAGATCTACGTGCTGCAAATTATGCTGAGACGCTCCTTTGATCTGAATGCGTTTGCTGTACAGAAACGGGTCTGCTTTCGTACCGGAACCGCTGCCCTTTTTTGAAGACGCTCGCGGCTTCATTCCTGGCAGTACGCTGCGAAGTGCGACGCCGGTGTGAGAGTCTTTGCATTTGGCGATCGTTTCCGGAGTCCCTTCGCAGACGATCCGGCCGCCACCTGCGCCGCCTTCCGGACCGATGTCGATCACCCAGTCGGCTGTTTTGATGACGTCGAGATTGTGTTCGATGACCATCACCGTGTTGCCGCGGTCGACAAAACCGTGCAGCACTTCCAATAGCTTGTGGACGTCAGCAAAGTGCAGCCCGGTGGTCGGTTCGTCAAGCAGATACAATGTCTTGCCGGTGGAACGTTTTCCCAGTTCGCGAGCCAGCTTGATGCGTTGTGCTTCGCCACCGGAAAGAGTGGGGGATGGCTGGCCAAGCGTCATGTAGTCGAGGCCAACGTCGACAAGTGTTTGCAGCAGTCGCTGGATTTTGGGTACGTTTTCGAAGACGCCGAGCGCGTCGCGGATTTCCATGTTCAGGAGATCGGCGATGCTGTAGTCCTTGTATTTGACTTCCAGTGTTTCGTGACTGAAACGTCGGCCTTCGCACACATCGCACGGCACCCAGATGTCGGCGAGGAAATCCATTTCCAGCTTTGTTGATCCGTGTCCTTCGCACGCTTCGCAACGTCCGCCGGTAACGTTAAAGCTGAAACGCCCAGGCTTGTAACCTCGCATTTTTGATTGCGGCAACGAAGTAAACAGTTTGCGGATTTCGTCGAAGACTTTGACGTAGGTCGCCGGGTTACTGCGCGGCGTGCGGCCAATGGGTGTCTGGTCAATGTCGATCGCTTTGTCGATCTTTGTGAGCCCGTTGATTCGCGTGTGCGCTCCCGGATCACCTTTGCCTTTATTGACTTCGCGGTTTAGCACCTGCCACAGAATATCGTTGGTCAGCGAACTCTTGCCGCTGCCGCTTACGCCGGTTACACAGATGAATGTGCCGAGCGGAAAACTGGCATCGATGCCTTTCAGGTTGTTGTGTTGAGCATTCTTGACAACGATCGCATCTTTGCCGGGCTTGCGCCGTTCTTTGGGGACTTCGATGGCCAGGCGACCGCTGAGGTATTGTCCCGTGAGGCTGCGCTTGCTCTTCAGCAGGTCTTTTACGCTGCCTTCCACAACGAGTTCGCCACCGCGAACGCCAGGCCCCGGTCCGAAATCCACGACATGGTCAGCCGCACGCATGGTTTCTTCGTCGTGTTCGACAACAATCACCGTGTTGCCCTGGTCTCGAAGGTGTTCGAGGCTTTCCAACAGCATGACGTTATCGCGCGGGTGTAGTCCGATGGACGGTTCGTCAAGAATATAGACAACGCCCACAAGTCCACAGCCGATCTGTCCGGCCAGGCGAATTCGTTGTGATTCGCCGCCAGACAGAGTTGGGGCTGAACGTTCGAGGGACAGGTAATGCAGTCCGCATTGCATGAGGAATCCGAGCCGGCCGGAAATTTCCTTCAGTGCTTCTTCGGCGATGATTGTTTGAGTTCCGTCGAGCTTGAGCGATTCGAAAAAGTCGGCCGCTTCTTCGATGCTGAGTGCGCAAACCTGTGGCAGTGTGAGTTCCAGCGGTTGTTTGCGTTTTTTGTAGCGGCGACCATTGGCTGTCAGGCGGACGTGGCGAGCTTGTTTGTTGAGTCGTTCGCCTTCGCAGCCAGGACACGTGACGACTTCCAGATGTTTCTCCATCGCCCGTCGCAGCATCGGGTTCTTGACGTTGCGATAGTTGTCCAGCAGACGATTGATCCAGCCTTCCCACTTGCCGCCGTGTTTGTAGACGCCGCCGCGAGTTCTCCACGAAAACGTGATGTGTTTGTCACCGGTTCCGTACAGCCACAATTGCTGAGCCTTTGCGGGGAGGTCCTTCCATTTCGCCTTCAACAGTGTGCCAGCTTCCATGTCGACCATCTTTTCGATCGCTTCGGCAGAACTGACGAGGATGTGTCGTGGCCACCGGCCAATCTTTTTCAGCGACGGCAAAAACAGCAGGGCTCCGTTTTGAATCGATTTCTTTTCTTCCACAACAATACTGGAGGCAGCAAATCCGTGTCGCAGCCCCAGCCCGTTGCATTCCATGCACATTCCCAGTGGACTGTTGAAGCTGAACAGCTGAGGCGACGGTGGCTCATAGCTCAATCCACTTTCTGCACACGCATAGTTCGCACTATAAAGTCGGTTAGCAACAGCCGCTCCCTTCCGCTTTGTGTCTTCCGCTTTCCCCTTTGTGTCGCCACTCTTGACAGGTTCCGCAGCACAAATCAGTTTGCCATCCGCCAGCTTCAGCGCCTGCTCGACGGCTTCCGCGAGTCGACCGCGAGTCGACGGTCCGGCCACCAGTCGGTCGATGACGACTTCGATGGAGTGTTTGTGGTGGCGGCGGAGTTTAAGGTCGTCGTTGAGCGAAATGACTTCGCCATCAACGCGGGCTCGCAGGTGACCGCGTTTCAGGAGGTCTTCGAACAGGTCTTTGAATTCACCCTTTTGGTTTTGCACGATCGGCGCCAGGATCGAATATCGCGTGCCCTCGGGCTGACTGGCGATGCTGTCGATGATCGAATCGGTCGACTGTGCTTTGATCGGTTTACCGGAAACGTGACAGTATCCCTGGCCGACTCGCGCGAACAGCACGCGCAGGTAATCGTAGATTTCCGTGATAGTGCCGACCGTACTGCGCGGATTTCGGCTGGTGGATTTTTGTTGAATCGAAATCGAGGGCGCCAGGCCGGAAATTGCGTCGACGTTTGGTTTTGGTAACTGTCCGAGAAACTGTCGGGCGTACGTCGACAGTGATTCGACGTAGCGGCGCTGACCTTCGGCATAAAGCGTGTCGAACGCGAGAGAGCTTTTGCCCGAACCGCTGACGCCCGTCATCACGATCAGTTTGTTGCGAGGCAGCGAAAGGCTGACATTTTGCAGATTATGCTCACGTGCACCGCGAATAACGATTTCAGTTTCAGACATTGACCACTGGTGGCTTGAAGCCGGTTTAAGAACACGCTGGGCGTAAAGAGCTGATAAGCCGGGGATTATAGGGAGCCCTGTTTATTCTTCATCCCTGGCGGATCGGTGACTCTGATCATCCGAGGAAAACTGGTATCGTCCGCGACCTCGTGAACATTTCGACTTCTTCTCAATGTGCAGACGGACTGACTATGCAGTGGATTGATCGTGCCAAACTGAAGACGGACCTCCTGGCTGGTACCTTTCTGAACCTTGGTTCGCCGACAGCCGTGGAAATCGCGGCGGGTGCCGGTTTCGATTGGCTGCTGATTGATCTGGAACATGGATCAGGCACGGAAGCGGATCTGCGGAATCTGTTGTTGGCCTGTCGGGAATCTGCATCGGCGCCAATCGTGCGGATTCGGTCTGTTGATCCTGATGCTGTGAAGTTTGTGATGGACAGCGGTGCGGCGGCTGTCATGTTTCCGTACGTCAGTTCTGTAGCCGAAGCCGCAACGGCTGTTGATGCAATGAAGTATCCGCCAGCTGGGTCGCGTGGCGTTGCTGGCGTGATTCGAGCGACAAACTTTGGGCGAAACTGGCAACAGTATTTTTCGGAAGCTAACGACAACAGCCTTGTCGTCGTGCAGATTGAAACTCCAGAAGCGGTCTCAGCGGTTGATGAAATCGCCGCGCTGGATGGTGTGGATGTCCTGTTTGTGGGCCCGCTGGATCTGTCGGCGAATATGGGACACCCGGGAGATTTTTCACCGCCGGAATTTAATGCAGCGTTGAAAAGCGTCGTTGATGCCTGCGAAAAGCATGGCAAGACAGCCGGGATTCTGTCGAAACCGGGGCACGTGGAGAACCACAAAAAGATGGGCTTCCGCTTCTTTGCCCTGGGATCTGATGCTGGCGCTGTGGTAAATGGGCTGCGCCAGAGCCTGGCCGAAATTTGCGGCCTTTGAGCGATATTTTCACCACTCAGGGTGAAAACACGGAGAATCAGTTTTCAGAATTCGTGAAAAGTTTCTCCAATTATGCGAAGGATCACAGCCTCCCCAGCGACTTACAAGTGGTAACCCGTAAAGTCAGTCTATGAGTTGCCACGAAACGACAATCATCATTGCCCGCCTACCTTCTGCGGTGAGGACGTTCTGTCCGAATCCGTACAGCGTCGTTTCGATATTGGCTCGAAAAGAAGAAGCTGAGGAATAATATGCTGCACTCCACTGCGACCGTGCATTTTTCAGAGACGACTGGCGAACGTCGGTGGACGGAAAATCCTGAGAAGAGCCAGTCGGCACTCAAGTCACGACTGCCTCACAAGCAGAACGAAAAAGACACGCCCTGGTTGTGTGGACGTGTTCCGAACGGCTATTGGGATGTTCGTGAGAACCGCGTTGGATATCTAAGCTGGCTGGGCCATCAGTATGGCTTTCACTCGCCAGCTGACTGGTACTCTGCACGAAAGTCACACTTCCAAAAAAACTGCGGTGGTGGGTTGTTGAGAAACAATTATCGTTCTTCTGTGTTCCGAGCGATGCAGGACTTTCTTCCGAACTACGATTGGAAGGCCTGGATGTTCGGCGGGACTCCAACGGGCTTCTGGAAGAACGCACACAACCGCGGCTGCTACATGGACTGGTTGGCCACAAAACTGAACATCCGCAACGCGGACGACTGGTACAGTGTCACCGGTGCGGACTTTTTCCTGCATCATGGTGGCGGATTGCTGAACAACGAATTCAGTGGATCCGTTCAGCGGTTGCTGCGGGACTACAAACCCAATTACAAGTGGCTCGCCTGGAAGTTTCCCAGTGTTCCGCAAGGCTACTGGAATGAGCCGACGAATCGTACAGCGTATCTTAGGTGGCTTGGACAGCAGCTGGGCTTTGAAACTCGCGAAGACTGGAAGAAGCTTCGGCGCGAGCACTTTTACGACAACCACGGATCGGGAATGTTCGTAGGGAGCTACGGAGGTTCCACAGAGCGAGTGATTCAGGAGGTGTTCGTGACGCTTGACATTCCTGACGATGATGCGATCGTTTGAAATCCGAGATTTCGGATCTGAGATTTCAGATCACCTTGCCACCGTGCTATTCCAGTTCGTCTTCCGACGTTTTGACGATTTTCAAGTGATCTTCGCGAATCTTCTCCAGCAATTCGCTCGCACTCACAGCGTTTGAGTCATCTGGATCTTTCGCAAGTGACTGTCGACACACGATTAGGAATTTTGCAACGGCTTCCACTGTCCTTAAGTCGTTTGCCGTGTTGCTGTCTTTGTACACATCAGCCATCAGCGGAACGGCATTCCAGTCTTCCCAGCGGGCGAGATCGGTGATCACGATTTCGCGAATGTCTTCTCGTTTCAACAACGGACGAAGCGCTGTGCGGAGACGTTCTTTTTCGAATCCGTCTGCTTCGTAGGTCCATGCAAACTGCAAAGCCTTGATGGCTGGGAAACAATCGAAGCCTGTCGCCTGATCGTTTTTCAATCGAGTTGTTTCCAGATACTCCAGCCCTTCCGCGCCTGACAGCGTCAACAAGCCTCCCATGAGACCTTCTGTGCCGAAGCGGATCTCCTTGCTGTTGGGGAGACCGACGTGTTCTCGCAGGAATTCTGCGTCGCTGGGTTTGCCGCACATTCCCAGCATCAGGCCATAGAGTCCGCGGCGTTCGGGTTCGGCTTTGGGATCGGCGATCCACTTGCGAAGTTTGTCGACATCAAAACAGTCGGCAACGGATTTGATGTCGTTGTATTCTGCGTTCGCGAATTCGCTCCACGCATCGGTGGCGATCAGGCTGTCCGCGTGTTCCAGGTAGTTCACGAAGTGTCGGAGCCGTTTTCCGGTGTCTTCGTCGAGAGATGGTGCCACCGTGAGGTAATCGAAGGCGGCTTGTGAACTCTTTTCGTAGAAGTCCCACTTCAAAACCTGCCGGGCCGTTTCCAATGGGAGGTCGTCGGTGACTTCCGTCGCGGAGACCTTTTGAATCTTCTGTTTCGTAGCGTTGGCGGGGCGTGCTTCGACATCCGTTGTTGCAAACGTCTCGCTGTACTTGAGAGCGTTTGCGTCCTGCAGACGCGCTTTGAGTAAGACTGGGTCGCCTTCTTCGGCGTAGATGTATTCTGGGATTCGCAGAATTTGCTCTTCGGGAAGAAGATCTTTCCCCTTGTGAACAGTGATCACTTTAACCAGTGAGAATGCTGGTGTCTTTTCGGAGCCTTCGTCTTTGGAGATGAGTTCACCGAGCAGAAGGACATCCGCTTCCGTGATCATTTCTGCCCACGTTTGACTGGGGCCAAAGCACAGCGGGCAGGCGATCGCCTGAATGGCGAGACGACCGAGGATCACAACGCAAAGCGCAGTGGCAACCAGTGTTTTGACTGCCGGTGAAATCCGTTTCATGGCGATTCTCGTGTTGTCGAGCTGGGATTTGTTGAGATTTGCGATCTGAAAGTGGCGAGGTCAGATTTCAGATCTGAGACCCGAATACTATTCCGTGGTCGCTTCTTCGTTGTCTTTCTTATCGGCATCTTCAGACGGCGTTTCCGTCGCAATCTTTTTGATGGATTCAATGACGGATGCAGTGAGGTCTTCTTCTTTGATCTCCTCACCCTCTTTGCGATCGAATTCGAACCATTTTGCGGCTACTTCGTCGTTGAGATCAAAGTCGAGGTCGAAGTTTCGAAAATCCAGAGTCACGATTGGGCGTACTTTGGTCAGTTCAGGGTGCTTTTTCAGATACTGAATTCGCAGTGGCAACATTCTTGCTGAATCGACGTAAAGACGAACGTAATCAGGAACGTAATCCGGCAGATTGCCAGGTGAGTCGGCGGATTTTTTAAACACGTCCTTCAGCGTTTTCTGGCTCCAGCGACCAGCCAGCACCAGCTGGTTGCCTCCTTCGGCTTCGAGTTCGCGGACTTCACCAAAGTCCATGCCCACCTGAAGCTGCGACATTAAAGTCTGCAATCCACCGACGCCAAGGTTCTGCAGACTCTTGACGCTGGTTTCGTTGGGAACGTCTTTTAACGCTTCAATAATTTCGCTGATATTGCGACGCGTGAGCTGCTGTTGCGGGCCGTTTTTCCATTTGGTCCACAATACGGTGCCGTCACTGACACGTTCCAGGGATCCGGTAGCTTTTCGATCGGACATATCTGGTGCTGGCTGGCCGAGTTCCATCTTCTCGCTGTCTTTCGCATTGACGGCTCGCGATGGAAAGATGCGGTATTCCAAACGCATGCGATTTCCGGATGCCTGAGCGTATCGGCCAACCGCCTGGAACAGCTGTCCGGTCAACATCACCGATTGGCTGATTTCACAGGACAGCGTGTCGAGGTCGTCGAGGTTCTTCCCGATCTTTTCGAAGACCTGGTTCGCTGTGAACTCAGACTTCTTGAGTTGAGGTCCTTTGTCGGGAGCTGCTGCAGGAGGAGTGGTGTCCTGAGGAGCCGCATCTGGTTCCTTCTGCTGCTGAGCCATGACGGAAACCGGGCTTATCGGGCTGATTGCTGCGAACACGGCAGAAAGTGCCAGTGCAGTTGCGGTTCGCCAGGATGTCAAACTTTGCGGGTTATGTTTCATTTTACGAATATGAGGGATTTGCCAAAGATTCGAGTTCTTACGTCCCGAAAGAATGAAGGAATAATCAGTCTTTCGCTTTCGGAGCAGCACAACTGCAACGGGACGTAGACGACATCAGGGAATTGTAAGGTCACGGGCCACCTTTGGTCGACCGCAATCAAAACCTGAATTCGCGGGCTATTTGGTCCACTAAATCCAAGCTCCATAACACTATACGGTGATTCGGCATCAAGCTGTTGGTTCATTCTGAACACAGCTCACGGAAGGAATTGCGATGAGATACTATTTTCTGGGTCTGGGAGCCCTTGTTTTTGTCTGCACGGGCTGTGCGGGCATCGACAGCGGAAGCAGCATCCTCGCCAACCGCGAGCATGTCGCACCGCCGGCCAGCATGATGTCACGTCCTGGCCCAATGGTCGATGGACCTGGTCCTGGTGTTCTGGGGATGCTCGCTCATCCCGCCAGTGCCAGCACGGCCGGACCTCCTCCCGGAATGATGGGTCCTCAAGGTTCGACTCAGGTCAAATTTCTTGGCCCGGAAACGATGTATGTCGGCTGGCAGGTTGGCAGCGGTTTCGCCAACAACCAGCTGACATCTGGTCAGTACTACGACTTCCAGCAATCCGCCGTTTACCAGATCATTCTGGAAGGCGTTTCTTTGCCGGGTGAACCTGTACGAGCTCTGTACCCGACACTGGAAGTGCGAGCCGCGCATCCAACAACTCTGGCCTATCTTCAGCACAACGCTGTGCCCGTCGAAATCACGGAAGAAGATTTGGAACACGTGAACAGCAGCAACATGGTTACGAAGGTAATCTACCTGCCAGATCCCGAATTTCAGGCTCGTGCCATCGCTGGTGTTGAAACTCTTGTTTCCACACGACTCGATCCAGGCATCGATCCCGTTCAGCAGGCTGAGCAAATGGGTACCGTTATGCTGATCCTGCGATTCGGTAACAAAGACCTGCAACCGCCAGCAACCGTGATGAATCCCAATGGCGGCATTTCACAAGTGTCGTATTCGATGATCGACGGCTCTCAGGGGCAGGTTGCTCCACCAATGCCAATCCGATTTCTCGGCGTGGACGCTGGCACCGGAGTTCCTGATGCAATAATTGCAGCTGGCGGTGGAATGCCTGGTCAGCCAACAATGCCAATCGCTGGCATGGGTAATATGCCACCGTGGGGAATGCCGATCACCGGAACACCGATCGGACTTCCTGGGCCTCCACACCTGCCATACGGCGGTCCGGCGGGTCTGCGATCACACACCATTCGAAACCTGTCGAACAATCACATTCCTGAACCAACTCGGGACATGCTGATCGATGTCAAACACAATCCGGGCTACAGCGTTCCGGAACCTGTGCGACACATTCAATACACCGAAGATCATCCTGTCTTCAGCCCAGGCGACGTGACTGTTCCTGTCTCGGGCGGCGGCGGATTCGGCGGAGGTGGAGCGTACTGCCCACCTTACTAGGCAAACGACACCGAAGCGTGCTCGCCTGAGCAGCTTTGGCACCACAAGCGAAGCGACACAACCGTGTCACTCTGCGACAGATGAATCTCCGGGGGGCGATTCAGAGGTCTTGAACCTCTGATCGCCCCTTTTTCGTTGATCTTCAGCAATAACCTTTGTCATGACGAATCTCGTTCACAAGACATCAACACATCGATTGACAGCTCTGCTGTTCGTCGGTTTGGTGTGCTCTGGTGCAGCTGTCGGTCAGGTCCGACCGTTGAATCCGATGTACCACCAGCCGCTCAGCCAGCATAGTCCTCCGGGACGAGCGGCGGCATGGATGAACACCATTCGCAACTACAATCCTGCGTGGTTACAGCCGCTGCAGGTGGAAGTTCCTGGCGGTGGGCAAGTGGATGTTTTTTCTGGCGGGAACCAGCCTGTCGGGACAGGTTATTCGCCAATGCTCGCAGCTGTGAACGTGGGGCACGTGTACCGACTTCGAATCAGTGGCATGCCAAACTATCCGGGACTGGAAATCTTCCCGTCCATCGAGCTGATCGATCATCTGCATCCGCCAGCTGGGCGTGAGAACGAATTTCCGATTCCCATCGTTCTGACACAGAAAGACATTCGGCTGGCCGAAGCTGGTCAGTTGGTCACGCGTGTTATCTACCTGGAGCAGCCACAGATCGCTCAACAGCTGGATCCATTACGGCGCGAAATTCCGCAAGCGGTCGAACCGCGAGACAATGCTCTGTGGGAAGCTGACAGGCTTGGTCGACCAATGGCCATTATTCGTGTGGGAGGACGTCGGCCTTCTGTAAATTCCCCGCGATCGTTCTTCGGAACGGGTGGAGCTGTCGAAATTCGCCCGACGGTTGTTCACGAACAAATGGAAATGCCTGCCAGCGTCAACATGCAGAATCGTTCTCCTATTCATCCCGTTTCCCATTCGGTCTCCCAATAATTCATGAGAATCATGACCAACAAACCGTTCAGATATTTTCGCAACTCGTTCGCGTCAATCAGCCTGCTGACAGCGACCGGTTGCGCGTCTTTTCTGGCCACAGACTATCGGGAAGAGTACGCAAATCTTCCTGAATCTGCCGAGCGCGAAGCAGCGGATCAGCGCATGATGGCTGAGCAACCGCCTTCGATGCTGTCGATGAATTCGCGGCCGGAATTCAGCAATGAAGTTTTGCCGCAGCCGACAGCAGAGCCTCAGGTAGCGGCAGTTGTGCAGGAGCGACCGTCGTCAGAAGGCGCTGCCTGGCCCGCAGTTGCCGCGACCGGTACAGACATTGCCCCCACTGTCGAAGACTCGGGAAATTCGGAAAACAAACTGGTGGTCAACAACGACGCCTATATCACTGACACGCCCGAACAGCAGATCGCAATCCCCCGCGGTTCATTTGGTGGCAACGAAAATCCGTTTGTTGCATTTGAACGAGATCAGACAGAACAGGAAGTCGCTTCAGCAGAAGAAACGGCTACCCAGGTCATAGACAGCGGGACGACCGGTCGAGTAACCAATCCGTTTGAAGAGATGACAAACCCCACACAGGAAACGCCGGTTGATGCCGTGAAATTGACAGGCAGTCAGGGCGTGGCCCGCGTGTCCGCAAAATCCAGTACGTCAGCAACGACCTTCCGAGCGGCCGAACCACGATTGCCTGGCAATCAACCCGGCTGCCCGGTTCCTGCGTCGGTAACCGTCGCTGCCAATCAACAGGTTCAGGCCTATCCGGACGAATACATTTTCGATGGTGGCGACCGCGACGCACCCGTTCACTACTTCGGTGGCGAACTGGAAGGTCTGGACACCGAAGACACCGTGGCGGAATTCAAAGATCACACCGGCGAAAGTCATGTGACCGCCAGTAACCGAGTCGCTGTGTACGCTCCGCGGTTTGGTGCAGTGGAAACAGTCACCGGTCCCGGGGTCGACATCAAAGTCGATCGCGCGGCGGGTGCTCGAGATGTTGCCGGCATCGGGGCTCTGCATGAAGAACGCGGCATGAATATGAACGTGTCCAAAGTACCAGCAAGCGGTGTCGCTGTTCGCAGCGGTGCGGGTGGTATTGAATCCGCGCAGCCAGCTCACATGGGTCGAAAAACAGACAGCGTGGCACTCAACAGTCGCGTCGAACAGGGGTTTCAGGCAGAAAACCTCAGCGGGTTGAATCTGCTTGAAGTTTCTGACGTTCACGAGCTGAATCTCCAGATTCTGGAACCAGCTACATCGGATATCACGACCTTTGTTGGTCAGCGAGCGTCGACCAGCCAGGCCACTCAAACTTACGCCATGTTCCGTCTGGCATCGATGACTGGTTCTGAAGACGGCGGCGTTAAGGGCGCCATCCATATCACCAAGGAAGCAACGCCGCTGATTGCAAAGTCGGGAGACGTTGTAACCTTCACGATTCACTTCAGGAACACCGGCGACTACAACGTCAATGAAGTTCGTATCATCGACAACCTAACGCCTCGCCTGCGATACATCGAAGGCTCTGGCGAAGTCAAAGTACCGAATGGTGGAGCCGGCGATCTGGCCGTCATGCCAAACAAAGACGGCGGACAACTGCTGCAATTTGAACTTGACCAACCGCTGAAGGGCGGTCAGTCCGGAAGAATCACCTTTAGAGCAAAGGTGTTGTAATAAGTCGAAAAGTCGAAGCCGAGGATACGCAGATCAGCAGGCACGGGGACTGCAATTGTTTCGACGATTGCAACGGCAGTAACAAGCGGAAGGGGGTTGTTGCTGCACTGGTGCCGTGAGGGGACGCAACCTGCGGAACTGCGTATTCACGATTGAGCCCGTCGCCCATTGAGGTGGCGGGCTCTTCTTGTTTCTGTCTGGCGTACGGAGGACTATCGAACGCAAAAGAAGATCGGGCGAGTCATCTTACGGGATGATGACTCGCCCGATAGAAACGCTGGCAAACACAGAAGATTAGCTTTGATCAAGGAGGAAGGTATCAAAGCTTATCGGAGAGCGGGTCAGAGTTGTGACTCGTGACCTTCTGTGACGGAATCAGAACAATTCCTTTTGCCCGGGAAAACCGGCCCATTGCGGGATAGAACCGGTCACCGCCCTGCGTTCCTGAGGGAGATGCTTTCGTTGTGGATCAGACGGATGAAAAGACGAATTACTCAGGCCAGTCGATTCCAGGCCCTGGCGAGCCGACGATGTGATTGCTGGAATCCCGGCAGACGATCTTCGTCGCGGCGCGGGTGTCACTGGTGGTAGACCGCGAGCTTTTCGCGGACCTGCGTTTCGGCGAGGTGTAGGAGCTTCAATTGCCGCCGCTCGATACGGAGCATGAGTTGCTGACGTCGCGGAAGACTCTCGCACCCTCTTAGCTGCTGGCTTTTTCTTTGGCATGTTGAAGAACACGGCGTCCTTTAGAGAATCAGATTTTTCGCGTGCTGGCGGCGTGATGGCAGCATCTTTTTGCGGCAACGTAGCTGGCTTGACGGCGACTGTTGCGGGCTTACTGCGTTCACGGTCGTCGCTTTGCAGGCGTATTGTCGTGTTGATTTGGTACTCCTCCAGAATTGCTGGACGCGGCACACCGAGTCCCGAACGTTTGGCGTTGTTCTGATCGTTGTTTGCGACTGCTCGGTCGTGCTCTGTCATCTGCGGCATGCCAGCCATGATCCAGCTGCGCCAGTTCTTCTGCAGCTGATCAACACCGCCGTGGTGGTAGTTGGCTTTGATCGCCTGCGTCCAGCCGATGCGATCGCCATCTGCCATAAACTTCAGATACTTCTTTCGACCACCCTGTTGCACCAGAAAATCGGCCAACGCAAACCCTTCGGCGTACATGATCAGCATTGGTCGATAGCCTTTGGGATATTCTTTCATCGTTAGCAGCCGGCGTAGCGAGATGAAATCCCTTTCGCTGTTCAGGAC
>CAYZYB010000017.1:0-17054 GCA_964481505.1 uncultured Planctomycetaceae bacterium
AGTTAAAACTGCATCCCTCGTTTCACTAAAGAGCCCCGGTTAAATCCATCAGCAGGAAACCTTCCAACTATGCCGATCGAAGTGCGCTGCCAATGCGGTAAGAAGGTCAAAGCTCCCGACAAGTATGCTGGCCGAAAAGTGAAGTGCCCGGGTTGTCAGGAGCCGATGGACATCCCGGCGGCTCCAGCGCCGGTCCCGGACGCGGAGTTCGAAGATGACTACGAAGAAGAAAGCTATCCGCAGGAAGAACCAGCTGCTGGCTATGCCGTACCGACGGAATACAACACCTTCGGCGCGGATCCCAATCTGTCACGGTATTCGCTGGACGAATTCGTGGAACGCACGGTTCAGAAAGATCGGAATCAGGGACTCTTCGAACTCGAAAGTCCGTACATGATGGAGATCAATCTTGACGGTATGGTCTGGACAAAACTGGGAGCAATGATTGCCTACGTCGGCAAAGTGAAGTTCACTCGGGAGAAGATACTGGAACAGGGCCTGGGAAAGTTTCTCAAGAAAACAATCACCGGCGAAGGAACACGTCTGACAAAAGTCGAAGGCCGTGGTCGTGTTTACGTGGCGGATTCCGGTAAACGAATCAGTATCCTGAACCTACAGGACGAGTCGATGTTCGTGAACGGCAACGACCTGCTCGCCATGGAACCTCAGATTGACTACGACATCAAGATGATGCGAAAGATCACCGGCATGCTGGCGGGCGGACTTTTCAACGTCAAGCTGGAAGGGACTGGAATGGTCGCAATCACATCTCACTTTCAGCCAATGACGCTGCGTGTCCGGCCTGGACATCCGGTCGTCACGGACCCCAACGCAACGATCGCGTGGTCGGGAAGCCTGAGTCCCGAGTTCAAGACGGACATTTCGTTAAAGACCTTCTTCGGACGAGGCAGCGGCGAATCTATACAGATGCTGTTCCAGGGCGAAGGCTTCGTTGTGGTGCAGCCATTTGAAGAAGTCTATCTACAACAGGGTTAGAATGGAGAGAGCCTGGAGCTTTCGAAAACAGGAAAACCTGGCGTTTTCTGCCGACGCAGAGACAGTTCCGTCACGTCGCTGGACACCGTCGAACCGCGTTGTGCTAGAATCGCCAACTGACGATTCTTTATACCGGCCAGATCGCGTCGGTTTCGACGACCAATTCAAGATGAAACCACACAGGAATGTCCAACGCCAGCCTTAATGCAGCTGACACCACGATCCTTATTTTCGGAGCCTCCGGCGACCTGACAGCGCGGAAACTGATGCCGGCTTTGTTTCGGCTTTTCCGCCAGGGATACCTAAGCGATCGTTGCCCGATTATCGGAGTCGCGCGCCGCGACAAAACGGACGAACAGTTTCGCAATGAAGTCAGGGAGTCTGTCCTTGAATCGACGGCCGACAGCGAAACAATTTCAGACTGGGAGAAGTTCACTCAACAATTGTTCTACCGACGAGTCGACATCAGTAAACCGGAAGACTATGTCGCTCTTCACGAAGCCACTCGCAAACTCGAAGAACAGCTGAAAACCGCTCCGGAGGCCGCTCGAGTCGTCTATCTGGCGACAACTCCAACTTTGTTCGACGATGCAGTGCGAGGGCTTCATTCGTCGGGGATGATCCCGGCCGAACGCAAAAACAGTGATCGGCTGCGAGTCGTCGTTGAGAAGCCGTTTGGGCACGACCTTGCTTCGGCCGAAGTACTCAACGAGCAACTGGTCAACTGGCTGCAGGAAGAACAGATCTATCGCATCGATCACTACCTCGGTAAGGAGACTGTCCAGAACATCCTGCTGTTTCGTTTCGGCAATGCCTTCTTTGAACCGTTGCTGAATCGTAATCATGTCGACAACGTTCAGATCACGGTTGCAGAATCGATTGGCATGGAGGGAGGCCGCGGCGGCTATTACGACACATCCGGCGCGCTGCGCGACGTGCTGCAGAATCATATGCTGCAGCTCCTGTGTCTGATCGGCATGGATCCACCAGCATTGTTTCAGGCGCGAGAAATTCGTGATGAGAAGATGAAGGTACTTCAGGCACTTCGTCCCGGCGGCGATTCCATCAATGACTGGGCCGTTCGAGCACAATATTCGGAAGGTCTCGTCGACAAGAAACCTGCCGCGGCCTATCGCGAAGAAGAACGTGTGCCGGACAAATCCAACCGTGAAACCTTCGTCGCGATGAACGTCGGCATTGACAACTGGCGTTGGGCCGGAGTCCCGTTCTATCTGCGTACCGGAAAACGACTGTCAACGCGAGTCACGGAAGTCGTCATTAATCTCAAACATCCCCCGCTGAACCTGTTCAGCACTGTTGAGTGTGATGGAGACCTGTGCAACATCGTGGAAGCTCGGCCGAACCAACTGGTCCTTCGTATCCAGCCGAAAGAATCGATCTTCCTGAGATTCTCAACCAAGCGGCCTGGGATGCAGTATCAGGTCCAGCCGGTCGCGATGGACTTCGATTATGAAGATCATTTCACCGCCCAACTGCCGGAGGCATACGAACGACTGTTGCTGGATGTGATGCGAGGCGATTCTACTCTGTTCACTCGTAGTGATGAATTGCTGGCGGCATGGAAGTTCGTCAATCCGGTGCTGAAGTCGTGGGAAGAATCCGGTTCCGCGGGACTTGAGTTCTACCCTGCAGGAACCTGGGGCCCAGCCGCCGCTGACCGGCTGCTGGCGGCATCAGGGCGCCGCTGGCGAGAACCTAAACTGGATTAGCCTGTTGTAAAGCCCGCACGATCAGCTTCCACACTCGTGTAAAGCCGATTCAGGAGACAAGCATTGAAATCGGCCGCAGTGCTTCAACAACGCGTGGCGAGAATCCGCGTACTTTAATCAGTCCGGTTCTCTAACCGGTCACAGAAGAAACTGCTTATGAAACCAGCCATCAGTCAATTTGCATCTTCGCTTGTTGCCGAGGGAGCGTTCGTTGTTTTGGCCGCAGCAAAGCAGCTCAAGGCCGCTGGTAAGGATGTTGTCGAACTCGAAATCGGTGACAGCCCATTCGACAGTCCGGCGTCTGCTAAAGCCGCAGGGCTGCAGTCGATCACCGACAACGTTTCGCACTATTGCCCGTCGCTTGGGCTGCCGGAGTTTCGCACGGCGGCCGCCAAAATGGTTAGAGAAGAGTTCGGCATTCCAGCCGAAATGGAAAACATCGCCGTAGCCCCAGGCGCAAAACCGTTTGAACAGTTC
Organism: uncultured Planctomycetaceae bacterium; assembly: GCA_964481505.1. Classification (GTDB taxonomy): domain Bacteria; phylum Planctomycetota; class Planctomycetia; order Planctomycetales; family Planctomycetaceae; genus Fuerstiella. Next base: position 3,204 of record CAYZYB010000017.1, read on the forward strand.
TTCTGCGAAACATTCCTGGATGCGAACGACGGAGTATTTGTTTTTAGCCCTCATTTCCCAACATACCCGCCAAATATTCTTCGGCGGGGAGCTCGCATGGTTCTGCAACCGCTGTTGCAACAGCACGAGTTTCGACCGCAACTGAAAGACATTGAACGATTTCTAAAAGAAGATCCGTCGCCGAAAGCAATCTTTCTGAATTCGCCACACAATCCCACGGGAGGTGTCACAACCGAAGAAGACTTAAAGGGCATTGCAGATTTGGTCCGTGGCACAAACATCGCAGTCTTCAGTGATGAGCCGTACTGCCACATGGTTTGGGACGGGCGTCATCATTCGCTGGCCGCTCAGCCTGACATGCTGGACCACACCGTAGCGGCCTATACGTTCAGCAAGTCGTACAGCATGAGCGGTTGGCGATTGGGATTCTGCGTTTCTTCTGCAGAGATCATTCAATCCGTGGGCCTGATGATCAACACAACGCTGTCCTGCACTCCCCCGTTAGTGCAACTGGCCGGCATGGCGGCCTTGCAGCATGACACCGCAGAACGTGACCAGGTGATGGCGCAGTTCCGCGACAAAGTGAAACTGTTGTCTGCGGGACTGAATCAGATCAACGGATTCGAAACACTCGACGCGGCGGCCAGCTTTTACGTCTTTGCCAACGTATCACAGCTTTGCCAAAAGTTCCGCATCACAAGCCATGGGCTGGCTATGTATCTGCTGCAGGGAGCGGACGACGATTTTGGAATCGCCTGTCTGGGCGGCGAATGCTTTGGGGACGCCGGCAATGGATTCCTGCGATTCAGTTGCGCAGAACCGGACGACCGACTGCATCAGGCGCTCGACTTCTTACCCGTCGCTCTAAGTCGTGAAGATCGTTTGCGTGACTGGCTGAACGATCACGCCGAGTATCAGTTGTTCTCCGGGTGATATCCGCCGTCAAACGATGGTGGATCTTCTTGCGGTGCTTCCGGCAGCGGCGGATTCTTCGGACGCTGCTGAAACTGCTGATACGCATGCTTCAACGAATCCAGCAATCGCTTTGCATTCGGAGTCGCGACAAATACGCGAGCGGAAACGGCTGACCGCGGGAAGAAAGTCGTGATGAAGTCGAGCGAAAATTCGGACGCCGTGTGCCCGATCATGACGGCATTTGCGTACTGACCACTCATGGTTTCATCGGACAGTTTCAGCTGATCGTAAAGATCCTGTGCTGATTGTTTGGGGGCGTCCGGAGCCGGGACTGCTGGAGTCGGCAGCAGAATTTCACCGAATCTGTCTTCGTGTTTGCGAATATTCTCCTGCAATGCCTGAATGAACTGAGCGACAACCTGAGGAGGCATCACAATGCGCGACGCGACTTGCTGAGGCTGCTGCATTCTTAGCAGAAAGTCAACAATGAATTCATGCTGCCCCTGCAGAACCACAGCGCCCGTACTGAAAATTCCAGTCGCCACGTGAGCGGGCACCAGCGCGCCGACGTGACTGTGTCTGACTTCCTGGCTCTGCGGCTGCTCACCGGAATTGTCATCAGAATTGGGGGCATTTTCAGGATGGTCAGACATTTTTTTTATCGTAATCAGAGGCCAGATGAAACACGTGTTTCAGGATTATAGCAGCCGCAATTCACAATGGCAGCAGCATTCAAAGACCATGAAATCTGAAGGGTTTAGTTGCAGATTGTTGCATTTGAAAATAGGTGGCCGGGGTTAGACTGAGCCCGCGATGGAAACCCCGGGGGTTCGCTCGTGCCTCGCTCCAATCCCCGCCACCCTTTCCAACTTCGCAACTTTCTTCTACTGCGCCCAATCTGCACGCCACTCGCGGATGCCTGAACATACAACTGCGGTAAGATGGAAGAGACAGGCTGACTTGCCGACAGCCAAAGCCGCTACCTGGTAATTGTTCTCGGCGACTGCGAGCTCTGCAGCGGTTTTCGAGTCAGTCGGTAGATCCGATTGTTGAGTCGCGTGGCTGTGTGGCTTTCCGGAAAACGCAGCTCACCAAACGGTTTGTCAACGTATGGGACCACGACGAATTCCTCAAGATTACCTAACTCAGCCATTGGCTTCATCGGGAATTTACCCGGAAACCATTTCTGCGTACGACGACCAACATCACGCTGAACAGTCCGCAGATTCGACGGTCGTCGCAGATCATCAGCTTCGAAGTCTGCCTGATACCAAGCCGCACCGCTTTCTTTGTTGTGCAGATGATTCAGCAGCCAGAAGTCGATGCGATCTTCAAAGACCACGATCTCGCTATCTTTAAGCTCGGCCAGCATGGCCTGAAGTTCATCCTGTTTCTGAAGATTGAAATCCCAGGTTTCGCCAGCCATATGAACTGCGAGACATAGCAGAAAGGCGGCGATGCCAACACACGTATTCTGAATGGCTTCCGTCGCGCGTGATAGCAGCCAGGCGTAAACCGGCGTCATTGCAAAGACAGCAACGACCGCATAACGATTCACCAACGCCGGCTGCACCAGCCAGGAGAACGCGATTAGCACTGCCGGCATCGCTATCAAACAAGCAAGAGTCGTGCTTTGCGATGTCCATTTCGAGAAGAGATCCTGCGGCGCTGCGGCGGTGTCTCCGTCGTCCGGTTGCTGACGACTTATCCAGCCCGCAAACGCAGCTCCGCAACAGAGCCCGAAAGGAATCATCGGAACGAACTGCCAAAGGTATTCCCAACTACCGACCATCGTCGGGGGCTTAACCCAGGTCGCACACGTCAGCGCCGCTTTTTGTCCCTGCAACAACGGCAGACAGCAGCCCACGGCAATTGTGCTGCAAACCAGCAATCCGCCACCAACCAATACCGATTCACGAGAATGGCGATTGCAGAATGTCCAGACGACAGTGACCAGCCCCACTGAGATCACTCCAAAGTAATGCGTCGTGCAGATCGCCGCTGCAATAATCCCCAATGTGATTCGTTGAAGCCACTGCTGTCGCCGACCGGAAATATCTTTGGTAAGCAGCCAGCAATACCACGTCAACAGGCAAACCCACAACGCATAGAAACGTGTTTCGGTTGATTGCAGAACCATCAACTGGTGACTTGTCGCGAACAGCGTCGCACCCAAGGCCGTGGCAGCTGAGCAACTTCGACTAAAGATCAGGTAGACGGCCATGGCTGTCGCTGCCGTTAACAGCAACGATAGCAAGCGAAGACGATACTCCGAAACGGGGCCGAAAACCGCGAGGCACCGCGCCACGAGATAATACGTCGGCGGATTGTAGTCCGCTCCATCGGCAAGAGCCGCCAAGGCATGCCCGACGTCACCGTCAGTCACAAGCAGCCAACTATGCAATTCGTCCATCCACATCGGCCGCGTCAGCAGGCGCTGGCCGAATCCACCCCACGCAACGGCGAGGGTCAACAGCAGCACAAAGCCCCCGCAGATTCGATTTCTGGTTTGATGAGGTGAGTTGGACACTGGATAAAGAACCCGACACGAAAAGTAACCCGTTCCAGTTAACTTTCGCTCAGGGAATCCGGTTGACTTTGTTTGAGCCCTTCGGAAATGTGTTTGCCGCGTGAGTCGCAGTCATGTGGGACCGGTTGTGCCGACTGATCCGGCAGGATCGCAGCATTCGGAAGATCCCCGACCGATTCATCCAGTATGGCGGCTTCTATTCGGTCTTCATTCGCACCGTCGCCCACTGGCCAAAATTCTCCTCGACGCTGACAGAAAGACTTTGGATTCCCGTTGCAGTCTGGAGTTTTAGGCCCTCCATAAGTCGCCCACCAATCCAGCGGGCGATGAGTTCCGCCGTGGTGTTGGCAACGGGAAGAATGCAGCAATCTTCCGAAGGGAAGACCCACCGTCGTTCTTCGAAGGTTGCCGTCACTTCGCGGCCATCCTTCGATGTCTCCACTTTGATTTCGTTGTGTGATTCCGGTAACAGGACTGTGTGATCGAGTTCCTGAACAATGTTCTGACACGCATCACGCATCGCGATGAAGTCAAACACGTAACCGTTTTCGTCCAGGTCTCCGGTCACACTGACGTCGAGTCTCCAGTTGTGTCCGTGCAATCGTTCGCAAATATTGCCGTTAAACGTAATGAAGTGTGCGGCACTGAAAACGAGGGAATCTTTGGTAACGCGGGCTTCGAAAATCTCAGTCATCTCACATCGTCCGGAAAGATCAATCGCGTTTCGTCCACATCTGTGGTGCAGATCCCTTCGCGCAGAACAGCAAAAACTATCGCTGCAATCATATCGGCGGTCGTGCCAGGATTTCTCTGATTTCGGTCTGCTCTTAAGAACTCGTCGAAAGTCGCATACGCTTTCTGCGTCACCTTGGCGAACGGCCAGTCGCTGTCTAGCAATTCCTGGGCCATGCCGCGAACCGTGTTATCCATTTCTGAACCGCACTTTCGACGAATCAGCGTGTCGCCAAACTTCGCGATGAGTGACACAGCAACCCACGCGAGACGATACTCCTGATCGACCTTCCAGTTTGCTGTTTGCTGGAGCAGTTCGACGCCGTCTTTCAGCACATTTTCGAAGTTATTGACGTATTGTGCGGCGATGAGATCCCGATCAGCGGCCAGAGCCATGCACGTTCGAAGATCGGTGTTTGGGCTACCCGCTACGTCCTGATCGACAGCTTCACCCAGCCCGCCAGGCTTTGCAATGCGAATTGCACGATATACCGCGGTTGCGTCTTCGACTGTAAGATTGTCGAGCACTTCGGCGATTCCGTTTCGCAGTGTTGCTTCAGCCGTAACGCGGGCAAGAGGGGTGAGCAGAAGAATAATGCCCAGGTTCGTGTTGTGCCCGACAGCTTGAGACGTTGCCGAAACAGCTTCCAGAACCGCTTTCCCCACACCGATAGTCGAGTCCTCCGCAGCATTGGCGAGGATTGGGGCGATAGCGTTTGCGGATCGTTCGAAGTCCGCGGCAGAAGCATTCGCAAACGAAGCTGATGGCGAAACGTTACCCGGCTTGATCGAACGCACTTCGATCAGGCAAGCCTTTCGGATAAGGGATTCAAGTTGTTTCACGGGAGTTGACATGCTTTACGAAGCAATTCCTGGCCAGTCGAAATAAACAAGAGCCCACGTTGCAGCGGCAATGGCAACAACGCAACCGTCGGCAAATGAGAACTTAGTGGCAGCCGCAGATCGACGAAGGTATTCAAGCAACCGCCCCGTCGCGCAACCGTAGCGACAGTATGCCATCGGAACGACAGCCGATACCAGCAGAGAACCGATGGCCAGAGTAAGGCTGCCAATTCCTGCGATGTACCAGATATACGCGTCGAATGGTTCCCACGCGGCGAGGTTCCACGTTCGTCCCAGCAAAGTGGCGATGGCTGCTGTAGCGAGCAACAGGCCGGGACACCAACGGAGCCGCTTCGACCATTTTGCAGACAGACGCCATTTTGTTCGCCAGCGGTTCTTCAACAATTGTTGTGCCGCACCGTGAGGACAAAGGTGCGAACAATACAGGTTTCGTTTTGTGGTCGGCGGCATCAGCAGACTGAACAGGATCACGATCGCCAGTCCCGGAGCCAGCTTCCAGGCAATTCCACTGGCCGCCCAGCCCATCAGCACGGCCAGAGAGATCAGGTTACCGGTCACCAATCCGAAATAGACAACCAACGTGATGTTCCAGAAAACGCGAATCCACCGGCGGCCACGTAAACGAGTCATCCCGATCAAACAGCCGAAGCAAACAATAAGCAACGTACCCCAATCGTGAATGCCCCAACGAACGCTCGACGTCGTTGCGGATTCCTGACTCTCCTGCTTCGCTTTTCGATCGACGTATGCTTTGGATGCGGCGACGATTGTGTCGGCAACTGCCAGGCTTGTCATTGTCGCCCCGGAAACACCTTCAACCTGTTCGGCCTGCGGGTCAAAGCCCTCCAGCCGCTCCCACGAACGCAATTGAAAGGCCTTCCAGAACCACTTATCTTCGTTGAGATAGTCGGTGTAAGGTTGGTTGTCCCATGTTCGCCGCAAAGCCAACTTTTGCACGAGTCCATCGTTGTCGGTGGCGGCGATGACTTCGGTTGGGCCCTGATAGCCCGCGACCGCGTCCGCCAAAGGTCCGGTGCGAATCAAACGGCTCACAACTTCACCGCGATCGTTCAGGACGTCTGCTTCGACAAGGCTAATCGGACGAATGTGCAGCGATTTAGGATTGTCGAATAGCAGATGCAGATCGGCTGTTTCGAAGTCGTCAGGAAATCGCAGCGATGGCTTTTCACTGCCCAGTCGGACGGCTATGCCTTCCGCGATTGCCAGGCTGGTGAGAGTCGCGCCTGTTGTTGCATCAATCGGATTGAAGGTATCGGGTTGCCCCTGAGTCCACCCGCGAAATTGCGTCATGAAGGTTATGTCGCGGTGAATAGCGGCCACGTGTTCGGGCGTGTCGTCACTGCTGAGTAGCTCAGCAGCCACCACACTGCCCGCATCATCCAACAACAGCAACACGTTACTCGGCCCGCGATAGCCAACCACATCGCTGGCTTCCGGCAGGATGGTGACCGCTAAGCCAAGTGACTGGCCTGCTGAATCAAGAACCTCCCGTGCCCCGTCACCTGCAGCTCGAAGCCCCGCTGCTTGCGGCTGCAGTGACTTGATTTCTTTCAAACTGACCGTGTTGGTCTGACCTGCATCTCTGTTCGCGCGACGTTCTGCCATCAAACGAATGGCGATGGCAATCAACAGGATCACAACGCAACGCAGCAACATCGCCGCGGACGACTTCCAGCCAGTTCGGCGGCGTATGGGGGCCTCAATTATGTTCAGGCCGGACATCGCGGCGAGGTCTGTGTTAGTGCACGCAATAGTCGATGATGCGGGCGAGTTCTGAACGCAATTGCGATCGATGAATGATGCGATCGACAAATCCATGTTTCAGCAGGAATTCGCTGGTCTGAAAACCATCCGGCAGGTCAATTTTGCAGGTCGCTTTGACCACACGAGGCCCGGCAAAGCCGACCAGCGCATTCGGTTCCGCAATCACCACGTCTCCGAGTGAAGCAAAACTGGCGGCGACACCTCCCATGGTGGGATTGGTCAACACAGAAATGAACAGGCCGCGAGCTCGACGGAATCGTGCCAACGCCGCACTGACTTTGCCCATTTGCATCAGAGAAACGATCCCTTCGTGCATACGAGCTCCGCCACCCGAGCCGCTAACGATCACCAGTGGCAGTGACAATTCTGTTGCCTGTTCGACGGCGCGGCAGAGTTTCTCTCCGACAACCGAGCCCATGCTTCCCATGATGAAAGCGGAGTCTGTCATGCCGAAGACGAGCGGACGGCCACGCATGTATCCCCGTCCGACGGTGCAGGCGTCCAGCATCTGCGTTCGCTTTTGTTCTGCCGCAAGTCGTTCACTGTAAGGTTTTCGATCGGCGAAGTTCAGCGGATCGCCCGGACGCATGTCGGCGTACCATTCTTCGAAACTGTCCGGGTCCATCAGCTGCCGAATTCGCGCAGCCGTTGGAACATAGAAGTGATGATCGCACTCCACGCAGATGTTCAGATTCTCTTCAATCTGATTTCGGAAAATCGTGCCGCCGCAGCCGTCGCATCGCAGCCAAAGCCCTTCCGGGACACCTCGTTTTGGTCGTTTCATATCCTGCAGCCAGGACCGTTGTCCGGATTGATTTGTTGTTGCCATGTTTTCAGTCCCCAGCGATCATGGATTGAGACATGATCGCCGATTGTGTTTTACTGTTCGAAAACGAACTCTATCCTAATCACTATTGAGGCGCTGTGTCAGCGGAAACCTGGACCGGCTCACTGCTTTCACAATTCACGAACGCTGCTGATTCAAAACTGGATGATTCGAAAACTTCCACCGGCTTGCGGTCATCTTCACCACTCAGGCAAGCCGCAACCGCGATACCTCGTTCCTGAAACGCACATCGAATGACAGAGCCTATCGGATCGGGAGCCACGACCGCAAACACACTGTATTTCCGAATGGCTTTGTTCAGAACCTTGCTGATCCGCTCACACGCATCTCCGAGCGTTTCTCCTTCCGGAGGAGAGATTGTTTGCGGTTTTTGGCGGCCGTTTCTGAAAAATTGCGGGTAACGCTTCCGCACATCAGACTCCGGCAATCCCTGCCACAACCCCTGGTCCACGTTCCTCAGTTCTTCCACTTCTTTGACTTTGACACCTTTATGCGCTTCGGCAATTGCGTGCGCTGTACTGGAGGCTGGATCAACGGGGCTCGTGTAGATTGCCTCAAGCTGCACGCCATTTTGCTCAAGATGCTGAACAATCTGCTGCACTTCCACGACGCCGGCATCATTTAGCGGCATCTCAAGAGAGCCCAGCAATCGCGACTGGTCGTCGTAGTCTGTTTGCCCAGGACGTATCAACACAATAGTGGCCATGTCAGAATTCCTTTCCGGCTACGTTGCGGAACCGCAACTAAGGGCCTCAGAATTCAGAACTTCGCCTGCGATCCGATAGTCTTCGTGATCGAAGATCGAACTTCCCGCGACAAAGATTTCAGCTCCAGCGCTAGCACACTGACCAATCGTTCCCTCCGCTACTCCGCCATCGACGGAGATCAACAGTCGTTCACCAGCGACTTCACGAGCCCGCTGCATCTTCGGCAGGACATCGGCGATGAACTTCTGACCACCAAAGCCCGGGTTCACGCTCATGATGAGCAGCAGGTCGCAGTCTTCCAGAAACGGTTCCGCCGCTTCAATCGGTGTGTCGGGATTGATGGCAAGGCCGCTGACAACATCCTGCTGACGAATCGCACGCAGCAATTCCGTGGGTTCCGGAACGGCTTCCAGATGAAAGGTGATCGCCTCGCAGCCCGCTTTGACGTACTCGTCGAGATACCTGGCAGGATTCGAAATCATCAGATGCGCGTCGAACGGGGTGTCGGTCAGCTGCCTCAGCCGTTCGATGACCATCGGTCCGTACGAAAGATTCGGGACAAAATTGCCGTCCATGACGTCCAGGTGATACAGCGGAAGTCCTGCAGCGTCGATCCGTTCGACTTCGCTTTGCAGGTTGCCAAAGTCGCACTTCAGCATCGACGGAGCAATCACCGGACGGTGTTTCCGCAGATGCTCGAGCATCGCTTCGCGTGATAACATTGAGTTTGCCGACCAACTGGGCAGAGAAGATTCAGCCGGAACCGGCCCTCAGATTAGCGATACGATCTCGCCAACACCCTTCTCAAATTGAAGGCGGCATTTTCATGATCGATCTGGATCAAGTCCAGCCGAACGTTCGAACGCTTCAGCTTTCCGAAGATTGCCAATTGAAAACTTGCCACATTTTTGCTTCAAATTCGCCAATTTGAACCGCTTTGGCACGAAATCGAAGCGATCGCCGAGGAATAGCAGTGTTTTGTGAGGAAGTCGGATGCAGGATCACTGACGGGATCCCGAGATCTGTCGGCTCGAATGCCGGTGAATTGAGGCCCGAGCACCTCATCGGCGACGTTATTTCGCTTTGGACCTCAGACGATCCGCCAACGCCTGAATATCGCCAGCCATGGCTTCCCGCGCTTTTTTGAACCCTTCCGCCGTAGGTTTGCCGTCGGTGACATAGTCCAGCACGTGCCGTTCGGCTTTTGCGAAGGCCTCACAGGCGTCTGGAATCTCACTGGCGATTTCGATCGGAATATTCGTGACTCCATTGCAGTCCCCATGCAACAAATCACCGGCATAGATCTGCAACCCGCCAACAACCACGGGAACATTCACATGCAGAATATGACACGCGCCGTGCGAACAACAATTGCCCGACGTGAAGACCGGGTATTGCAGCGGTTCGACCTGATCCAGATCACGACCGGTGCCGGAAGTGATCAACCCGACCGAACCGAACGCTTTATATGTGGTACACATCACCTCACCAAACGTGGCTGCGGCCGACGGATCGTCCAGATCCTGAAACACCATCACCGGCGGTCCGGGAAGTCCGTTCAATGCTTCTAACTGACCGTCGAGTCCAGCGTAGACATCGCCGGATTTTGGAGGCGCGAGTGCTCGAAAAGTTGCCGTCGACGCGAAGCCCACCATCGGCGGCAATTTTGGAAAGCAGGCGGAGATTCTTCGATCCATGTAGCCCGAACTGCGCGGCCGCACATTAAACAGTTCTATGGCGTTGCAAACGGTTGGAGTATCGAACCGCCGCAGTGCTGCAAGTGTTTCTGCCGAACATTCAGACATCGATCTGTTCCGCCAATGGCTGATGGTTTAAAGAATGTCGCCTTCCTGAGGCCCGTTTTGTGTCAGCGTCAGGAGTTCCGGGCCGTCTTCTGTCATCAGCACCGTGTGTTCAAACTGTGCTGAAAGCGACTTGTCCATCGTACGAACCGTCCAGTTGTCGGTCTTATCCAATCGCGTTTTCCAGCCGCCGATGTTTAACATCGGTTCGACCGTGAAGCACGTTCCCGGCTTCAAAATATCGCGGTTCGATGTGAGTGTCGGGAAATGCGGGATGCCTGGATCCTGATGGAATTCTTCGCCAATGCCGTGCCCCTGATACTCGCGAACGACTGAGTAACCCGCGTCGCGTGCAAAGCTTTGAATCGCCCTTCCGATCTGGCTGACTGTTCCATTCGGCTTGCTTGCCCGAATTCCCACAAACAACGCTTCGAACGTCGTTTGCACGAGTCGCTTAGCGGCTGCAGAAACTTCGCCAATCTGGAAGGTTTCCGACTGGTCGCCAAACCAGCCGTTCACAATTGTCGTGATGTCGACGTTGACGATGTCGCCATCCTTGAGAGCGATTTCGTTCGGAATTCCGTGGCACACGACTTCATTGACGCTGGTACAGATCGTGTTCGGATACCCATGGTACCCCAGACACGCCGGCGTGTGCCCATGCTCGATCGTGTAATCGTACGCCAGCTTGTCCAGCTGCGCGGTCGTCGTTCCTTCTTTGACGTGAGGTCTCAAAAAGTCCATCAACTGAGCATTGAACGCGCTGGCTGCCTTGAGCTTTTCGATCTGTTCCGGCTTTGTATACAGCGGAATCTTTTTCTTTAGCAGCGGCGACAAAATACAGCTCCGAACCACCACGAAATGAGCGTGGCATCAATGACAGTAGACTTTTGGCTGATTATCGCCCGATTCGACGTCATGTCAATCAGGGCAAAGCGGTGTCGTCTAATTTGAGAGGAGTAACTCATTGCCGCACTCTGTGGCGTCTCCTATTTTCGCTGCAGCACAAACACGGTGTCGCCCATTTCATCAGACAATGTCAAGGGATCTGTGATGTCGTACCAGAAGTCGTAGACGTCCAGAAGTTCGAATTCCGGCACTTTGCTCAGCAGACTTCGCATGTGGTCAGCTTCGTAGATTCGCATTCGGTAGTCTGAAGCGAAGGTCAACGACTTCGGCAGGGCATCGGACAGTACTTCCATCCGAAAACGCAACGTTTCCTGACGGATTTCGCGGTCGCAGCCAGCAACAACCAGCTGCATATTGACGGTAACATCGTCCTTCGTAACGGACCATTCCTCTTCGTCTTCTTCATCCGCATCCGGCGGCAGCAGGTGCATGCCGATTACGTAAAGTCCACCTGCTCGAACCGAGGCAGCCACGTTCTGAAGATGTTCAACAGCGTCATTTTCCGTCAACAGATGTCGAAACGTGTTGACCAGACAGTAAGCCACATCAACGGCAGCCTGACTGCGAAAGGTCCGCATATCCGCTGCGAGCACCTGCCCATTATGACCAGCTGACTTCAACCGCTCGTTGGCGAAGTTAACAGACGCGTCGCTGAGATCCGTCCCCGTGACTTCGTAGCCGCGAGACGCAAGTTCTGTCACCAGGCGACCACCGCCGCAGCCAGGTTCGTAGAGTTTTGTCAGTGGAAAATCGCAATACTTCTCAGCAGCAGCCACGATAAAGCTGGCTTCGTCCTGGGTGTCGTCGTCGAAGGCAAGGTCCCAATACTGCGGAATGTCATAACAGTTGGCTTGATCGGTCATTGTGGTTTTCTGTCGGCTGTCGCGGTATCGGATAGCTGGCAGCGAGATCGGAGTTCATCAAACGGGCCGAATACAGCGTTCACCGCGGTGGCTACTCTTTCCGACTTCATCCGTTCCTGGTCTGACGCTGCGATCACGCGATCCACATAAACCCTGAACAGTCCCGGGTCGTCGAGCGCTGCCGGCAGGGCTTCCGGTGAACACCCAGGAATGCCAATGGACGACAAAGGCCATTCTCTGGCGACTTTCGACACCAATTCCAGAACCGGATCATCGTCTGTGGAGCGTGTGAGGCGTTCGTAGATCTGAGGAAGAAACCGCAGTGTCAGATCAACGCTGTAGTATGCAGAAGCGGACTCCACAGGAGCCAAAGCGATGGCCTGGAGTCGAGCTGCAACGGCCACTTCATCCAGTTCTCGATAAACGGTGGCCTGCGACAGCACAAACAGAACTTCCAGTGCCTTCCCGGCGATCTCAACGTCGAAAGGCGGCGCATGACCGGGCCAGTCTGTTCGCCAAATTCGTTCAGAAAAGATCAGCAGGCTTTGCACCGCTTCCGGCTGGCTCACCACATCACGCGGAACCACGATTTCTCCGTCTTCGAAGAGGTGTTGCAGAAAGTCGATCATGTCAGCAGACCTTCGTTAACTCTTCTTTTTCATGCGGACAATACCGTCCCAATCGGACGGCGCAGTCCGGTCGTGTTGAGTGATCTGCATCGCCAGATAGTCCTGCGCGCGGTCATCTGCAGGCATGCTGTGGAGAAAACGCCAGGCTTCCGTCCAATCTCCAGCAATAAATTTTTCGAGTCCCGCTTCGAAGTCCGCCAGATGCTTATCGCTCAACTGCGGCAGAGTTTCCTCGGACGGCACCAATTCGCTGACGACCAGTGAGTTGTCCATGCCATACGGTAAAACGTGCAACAACCGACGCACGCGGCCTTCGAAGTGTTCGCCGCTGCCGCGAATCAACTTGTCGAGGTTGTCGTCGATAAGAATTGGCACGTGCAACTGCCTGGTCATGCTTTCCAGGCGACTGGCCAGGTTCACCACCGGGCCAAAGACTGTTACCTTGACCTGTTCCCGCGTGCCGATTTTTCCCGCCACGGCGCGTCCGTGAGCGATGCCAATGCTGGTTTCGAAGTCCGTCAACGGATGGTCCGGGTCTACGTGAGCCTTCGCGAATTCTTCGCGGATGGCAAGCGCGGCGCGGCAGGCGTTCAGGGGAGCTTCTTCAGAACTAATCGGCCACCCCCAGAACCCAAGGGCGGCGTCGCCCTGGAAATCTCCAGTCACGCCGCCAAACCGCAGAATCTGACTGGTCATCACTTCCAGCGCGAGGCTGACGCGTTCCAGCAGTCCGGTCAAGTTGTCGGCTTGTTCTTCCGCATGTTGACTGAACCCGCGCAGGTCGCAAAACAGCACGGTGACTTCGCATTCACGAGGCTCCAGAAGCGATGTGTCGAGGTCGTTGCCAAGAGCTTCCAGCACTGGCGGAGAGAAGAACTGTCGCAAGCCCGTTTGCTGTCGTTCCAGTTCTCTCTGTCGTCGCAGCGATCCTACGATGTCTGCAATGAATTCAGTGAACTTAATGTCAGCATGCAACCGCTGCTGATTCACTTTCGCGCCTTCGCCCGGACTACGCCCCGCGACGTAGAGTCCCGGTTGACTGACTGGCGGCTGGTTCTCTACAGCCGTGTCCGAATGTCCCGCCGCTGGCGAATCCCTCGGTAGCGGGGTGCAAAAGGCCCAGTTGAAGCCAGCGTGCTGAGTGTATGTCGCGTCCGTTTCTTCAGCATCATCCCAAACATGAAGCACGGTTTTGTTCTCGTCGATCGCATTGCGGATCAGGCGGGAGCTGGGTTGCATGGAACCGTCTGCTTCAAAACGACGTTCCT
>CAYZYB010000018.1:0-16846 GCA_964481505.1 uncultured Planctomycetaceae bacterium
GATATACAGGAACAGCGGAAAGATCAGATCGTAAAATCGAAAGCCTTCCCACTTCGCGTGCCTGAGTTGAGTCGACAAGAAGTTCGTCACCGGGCCTTCGTGCGTCTTGTCGAGCGCCTTCACAATGGAACCGGCACCCACGATCCACAGCATGTCGAAGCCTCGCAGGGCATCGATCGACCGCAATCGTCCCGTGTTCGGCTGTTGCCTGGCGGTCGCTTCGCTGGCAGACTTGCCGTCGAGTTGACTCACCGCTTTTCCTCCGAAGCAGGTGCAAATCGATGCTCCCAACGATTCTTCCGTGGCTTCAGGTTGCCATCCTCATCGACCACGCTACGACCGTAGTAGTGATACTTGTCAAATTCATCGTAACTCGGATCAACTCGCGGATCCTGTGTCTCGCGCATCCATTTTTCGACTCGAGCGCGAAGTTCATCGCGTGTTTTTGAATAGTCCGCGCTGGCGGCAACATTGACGAGTTGATTGGGGTCGCTGCGCAGATCGTAGAGCTCCTCCGTCGGCCGCTTGCCGAAGCTTATTTCGAAGAACGGTCGGATCTTTTCATCGTCGCGATGGTCGAGAATGAAATGCTTGGCCCACGAGCCGTCCACATCACCGAAATTTCCGACCGACATCCATGCTTTCGGATCTCCCGCGGGCCATCTGTCGGGACGTATGTTCCACAGATACAGAAAGTTTTTAGTACGAATGGCGCGTATTGGATAACTCAGATTTCCCTTGCGAACGTTGGCATGCCGTTCGCGTTCCAGAAAGATGTGGTCACGACGAACAGCGGACTCTTCGCCACGCAGCAAATCCGCAAAACTAACGCCAGTCATCTGCTTGGGAATCGTTGCTCCCGCCAACTCAACGAACGTCGGTGCCAGATCGGTCAGGCTTACAAACTCGTCAAATCGTTGCCCGGCCTTGAAGCGATCGCCCCAGCGCATTGCCATTGGAATTCGCGTACCCGTATCGTAGCAATTCGCCAGACCTCGGGGCATCTGCCAGCCGTTGTCGCTGGTGTAAATGACAAGCGTGTCATCCAGCATGCCGTCGTTCTCCAGTCGCTTCACCGCCTCGCCGAAGACAGCGTCCTGCTTCAGCACGCCGCCGTAGTAAGCCAGCATCGATTCGCGCACAGCACGAACATCCGGCATATTGGGCGGCACGACGACAGTCTTTGGGTCCATCGCACCCCACGCTTCCGGCCCGTATCTCCACCGGCCAAGAGCGACGCTTGTGTTGCCATGCCAAAAGAAGAAAGGCTTGTCCGGGTCACGCTTTTCCATGAAAGCATCGAAACTTTTGTATTCTTTACCAACGGGATTCTGAGTCCACCCATGCTGCAGGTATTCCGCCGGACGATATCCCTTGCCAGTAAAACCGACTTCGTATCCCGCTTTCGAAAGGAGCTCAGTGAAGACGTCCAGCTTCCGGAAAATCCCCCACAGGTTCGCCCCCTCCGCAAGCTGGTGAGCCGCCCGCCCGGTCAGCAGGCTGGCGCGAGTTGGCGAACAGGACGGCACCGGGCAGAAGGCGTTGTTAAACAGAATTCCTTCCCGAACAATGCGGTCAAAGACCGGCGTCTTCACGGTCGGATCACCGAGCGCCGACGCATGCGGCCAGGCCCAGTTATCGCCGAGCGCGAGCAGGATATTTGGCTGCTTCGCCTGCTCATTCGCACTGTAAGCGGAATTCGCAGCGCCGAGTAACCCCACGGCACAACACAAAATTGCGATCGAAACTTGATGCATGAAGTCACCTTCGGAATGAACAATGATAGCTCTGACCGATGGGCGTTCTGGCAGTCGGCATCCCGACACGACCATCGCCATACATTGATTGTTACGTCCCGTTGAGCAAAACGAAAGCAGGTTTAAAAAATCCTGTGTGTGTAAAGAGGCGACCGTTGCGAATAAGCCACTCCCGAATCGGCGTCGGCAGTTTCGACAAACGTGGAAGTGAAATTCCGTCTTTCGAATGGACATCATTAGCGGGCATGCCCCGTGTCTTAACCCAAATCGAACGAACCTCTGTGCGATCGGATGCAGCTGGCTCGCGAATACCAGCCGACACTTGACTCAAGGGACGTCAAAATCCTGGTGGAACCAGCTTGATTTAGGGTTTGGTGGCAGACTGTTGCATTTGAAATGAAGGGCCGAGGTTGGATTGAGCCAGCGAAGGAAAGCCCGACAACCCTTTCCAGCTTCGAAACTTTCTGCGACTACAATCCTTGATTTCCGAGAGTGAGTCGAGTCCCGGGGACTCAGGCGTTGAATCGACTGAGATCGACCGGCAGTTCGTGTGTTGGCAGATTCCACTGTTTGCTGCGCACAATACGGTTTTCCGAACGACTTCTGAATTCACGAAAGGATTTTTCAGAAAGCTTGTCCACACATTTCATCTCGCGCATGATGTCTTTTATGGACCGTAGTAAAATCCTTAAAATCCTGATGCCCGAACGGACGAAGCAGATCGCGCTGGCGTGGTCGATACTGCGCCAATCTCACCTTTCAGAAGATGCCTATCAGGACATGTTGGCCAGAGTGTTCGAGAATGATGGTATTTTTGAGGGGCCTCAACATCTGCGTGATTGGTCGTGGAAAGTGCTTCGTAACCGATGTTACGAGTTGATTCGGCAAAGAAAGTACCAGGTCACTTTGCTTGACAAATCGATCCTGGATCTTGTCGATACAGAGCTTGAGCGGCGGGACAACACCGATATGCCGAAACGGGCTGACGCACTTCGCAACTGTCTTGACGGATTGAGCGAGCAGTCACGCGAAACGATCAGGATGCGCTACTTTGAGGGTTTGCGCGGCAACCAGGTGGCCGAGAAGCTCGGTCGTAAGCCAGAGACTGTGTATAAAACTCTGCAACGCATTTACGCCACGCTTGCCCAGTGCATTCAACGGAAACTGGCTGCACTCGATGCGGGAGGTTCCATCTGATGAATGATGAAGAATTCCTGCGTCTGACTACCTGTTAGCTGGAAGATGCGATCGATACCTGCGATCTTGATTTACTGAATCGCGAGCTTGCAAACTCACCTGATCGCGTGCGGCAATTCAACGATCTGCGTCTGCTGACGGGGTTGATCAGTGAACATGGTCATGCGGTCGAATCGGCAGACGCTGTTGATCTCGTAGCGAACCGTCCCGACAAATCTGAATGCTTCGATTCTTCGGCAGGCGACTCTGAACCGAACAGTGCGTCGCGATTGCAGTCGTCACGGCGCGCAGCCGCCATCACATTGGCGGTCTTGGCGACAGCTGCATCGCTTTTGCTTGTCTTGAATTGGTCTGGCACTGACACACAGCGCGATGAGGCCGCTCCCGCGATTGCAACGCTGGCGTATACATCCCATGCAAGATGGGGAAGTGAAGAACGAGTGTTGGGAGACGGGTTCGGCAGAGGAAAACTTCATTTGGAAGTTGGTCTCGCACGACTGGATTTCCATAACGGTGCCACTGTCACGCTTCAGGGGCCTGCCGAGTTTGAGATTTTGTCGACAGACAAAACAATCCTGAGCAGTGGAATCCTCACGGCATCCATACCGAAGTCCGCGGTGGGGTTCGAAGTCGTCACGCCGGCAATGGATGTCGTCGATCTGGGAACTGCGTTTGGTGTCTCGGTGGGAACAGATGGTGAAACGGACGTCTGTGTCTTTGAAGGTGAAGTCGAGGTTAGTCGTTCCTTAAGCCAGGACGCCCCGCAGCTTGTTCGTGAAGGCAACGCGGTCCGATCAAGACCTGAAGCCGACTCGATCGACTCAGTGGACTACTCGATCGAGCGTTACGAAGACGCCTGGCCGGTGACGTCCGGAGTTCTTCAGGCGACCGGCCTTATGAAATTTGTTTCCCCTGGTCCTGAGTTCGTGCCAGGACTTTACGAAGACAGCGAACACATTTTGGTATTCCTCGAGCGTTCCCATGTTCGGCTGAATTCAGATCTCGACGTGGACGTCACGCAACCTGGGCAGTATGCGAGAGTTCGCCGCAGAGACAAGCAACCAATCGCAGCTGGACGAATCATTCGAAGCTATCTGCTGCAGCTCAATCCGATTGGTGAGTTCACTCGAAAAGAAATCGACGAAGCGAGAGTCATCGGACAAATAACCTTTGATCAGCCGATTCTCGGATTGATCGGCAAGACGACCCTATTGAACCAGACAGACGAATTGCTTGGACACCCATTGGGTAATTACGGAGACACGCGGCGCGGCATTGAGCCAACCCGTCCGGATGACTCACCCGACTCAGGTCGAGACAATGTGACGCTCAGCCGGGACCGTCTGACATTGTCCCTTGACCTTTCGGCGAGTTCAGCTGTCGATCAGATCCGTGTGATTGTTTCGGAGAATGTAGGGCCGGTTCCCACTGGCCGGGTTTTCTCGGAATTGGCCGGTGGGAACCGGCCCTACGACTCTCAACGCTAAAACACCATTCTCAATTTGCAACACCGCCAATGAACACACGACCAATCTCATATTGCAGCCTGCTGCTGAGCCTTGTGATCGCAACATCTTCCCTACGTGCTGATGATCGGGGCGACGCTTCTTCGCAAATTGACGCGATCATTCGGCTTGATCTGAAGAAGCACGAACTTCAACCGAATCCGCCGGTCAGCGATGTTCAGTTCGTTCGCCGAGTGTATCTGGATGTGATTGGACGTATCCCGACCGCTGCAGAACTTGCCGAACACATAATCGACACGCGTCCGGATCGGCGTGCTCGTTTGATCGATGAACTGCTGGAGTCGCCCGGCCACGAGTCTCACATGTTCAACTGGCTGGGAGACATGCTTCGCGTTAAGGACGACTACTACCGCATCGGCAAGACGTGGACGTTTCACACCTGGCTGAAGACGCAACTTCGTGAAAATCGTCCGTGGAATGAAATGGTCCACGACATGGTGACGGCTGAAGGTCGGCTGGGAGAAAATGGAGCCACCGCCTACCTTCTGCGCGATGCCAGCATGCCGCTGGACAGCCTGTCCAACACGCTGACCACGTTTCTTGGAGCCAACGTGGCCTGTGCTCAGTGCCACGACCATCCCTTCGCCGAATGGACACAGCGCGATTTCTACGAAATGGCGTCGTTCTTTGGATCAACGGCCTTTGAACGCGTCGACACTCGCAAGCCAGCGATAACGCTTCGCGACAAACGTTTTTCGAAAGCGAATCTTGTCGGTTTGCTGCAGCCGAACATGGAACGAGTCGTCTTCGACAGTAATCGTTCGACAGTGTTCCCTGAAGACTATGCGTACAATGATGCCAAGCCCGGCGACAAAGTCCGCCCGCGGCTGATCACGTGGGATGATCAGGACAAGAATTCGCCTCTGACCGACAAGCATCCGCAACGACTCCGAAAACACTTCGCGGACTGGATGACGTCGCCTGAGAACCCGCGTTTCAGCGCCGCGATTGCTAATCGTCTGTGGAAGAAGCTATTCGGCGCCGCGGTCAAAGAGCCAGTCACAGATCTCGACGACCTCGATGCCGCCACGAATCCGGAACTGCTGCGGTTCATCGCTCAATTGATGAAGGACGTTGATTTTGACCTCCGAGAATTCCAACGCGTTATCCTGAACACCGACGCCTATCAGCGACAAGTCAGCGTGACGCCGCCCGAAGGCGAAGACTTCCGATTCCCGGGCCCGTTGTTACGTCGAATGACGGCTGAGCAGACCTGGGATTCCATTGTTCTTCTGCTGCGAGGCCCGGAGATCGACCAACTGAAAACAGACAATGCGCCGATGATGAAGCGTCTGGTTTTTCCGTTCGAATTCACACACGACAGAAAAGGAATCGCGGAAGATCGCGAGAAGATATTCGAATTCGCAAAGACGCTGTTGCCTGATGGAAAAGCCTCGAATGGACAGGGCGGACGCAGCCTGTTTATGGGGACCAGCAAACGCCGCGTCAAACTTCGCGGCGACGCGTCATGGCTTCGGGCTTCCGAGCTACCACAGCCAATGCCACCAACGCACTTCCTGAGAATCGCCGGCCAGTCAGCTCGCGAGATTGCCGACGACGGATCGACTGAAGGCGGCATCACCGAATCACTCGCGATGATGAACGGCGAAGTCACCACAAGTCTCATGACCAATTCACTGGCCATCAAAACAGCTCAAAAAGAAAAGACCAAAGCCGAACAAATCGCCTTCCTCTACCAAACCTGCCTCTCACGACTTCCCCGCGAGCAGGACACGAAACAATGCATGAGAGCACTCAACCAGGAACTCGACCTCGGCGACATCGCCTGGGCGTTGTTGAACTCGCGGGAGTTTATGTTCATTCAGTAGTACGCCCGAAGGAACCTCATGTGTTTTCGTAGCCCGGAGGGCGTCATATTATCTGCCGGCGTCAGCCACCGAATTTCCGAATTAAACCACAGCCAACAGGGCGGAGCCCGAAAGAATCCCTGCCGGTGGCGTCAGCCACCGGTTCGATGGCTCAGCCCACAAGGCCGGAGGCCGATACATCGCCTATCGATAGCGACGGCTATGTGCCGCCCTCCGGGCTTTCATATTTGGTTGTCAATAGACCGGTGCCTCACGGCACCGGCATGATATGTATCGCCCTCCGGGCTGAAAAAAAGCAACTGCAAAGTTGGCACTTCGATTTCCCTGAAGATCAACAACCTGGATACGTTTCGTCGCGAAATGACCACACCATCTGACCGGATCCGCTCATGAATACACAACAACTTCTCAACTCGCTCACTCCACCCACACGACGCCAGTTCGTCGAACGCTGCGCGGCCAGCGCCTTCGGGCTCAGCATCATCCCAGGCAGCGCGCTTCTGGCTGACGAAACAACAAACGCGCAACGACCGGCCGCGTTCGGTAAGGCGAAGAGTGTGATCTGGCTGATGCTTAGCGGCGGCTTAAGTCACATCGATTCGCTGGATCCGAAACAGGGCAAATCCAAAGGGCCGGCAAAGACGATTAACACGTCCGCCGACTTCCAGGTCACCGATTTCTTTCCGAAATTCGCGACAGTTGCAGATCGAGTTTGCTTGATTCGATCGATGGAAGCCAAGATCGGTGTCCACAAGCCAGCGCAATATTTCATGCGGACCGCCTACGAAGCTCGCGGAACAATTCTGCACCCTAACCTTGGAGCCTGGGGGTCTCACTATCTCGGACGCAGCAGCCAAACCTTGCCATCAAGCGTGTGCGTCAATCGCCGTTCCGACCAGGGCAATGGCTTCTTTCCATCCGGCTACGCGCCACTGGCGATTGGAGACCCCAACCAGGGAATCGGTAATGTCGAATCGATCGGCAGCAGATCTACGGCAAGAAAACGATTGAAATTGCTAAACGGACTCGACGCCGACTTCCGCAGAAAATTCAATGACAAGGGCGTCAATGCGTACAACGGTTTCTACGACGATGCTCTCGCGTTGATGAAGAGCGCGGAATTGAAAGCCTTCGATCTGTCGGACGAATCGGCAGAGCAACGTGCAGCCTATGGCAACAACTCGTTCGGTCAGGGGTGCCTGCTCGCTCGCCGACTGGTTGATTCCGGCGTGCGTTTTGTTGAAGTGAGCCACGACGGCTGGGATCATCACAAAGCGCTCGCCGACGAAATGGAGGACGTGGCGCCGGTTTTCGATCAGGCATTCGCAACACTCATCAATGACCTTCAGCAGCGCGGCATGCTGGATTCAACACTGGTCGTCGTCGCGACGGAATTTGGTCGCAAACCAGACTACAATGGTGATGGTCGCAGTCATCACCCGGTGTGCTTTTCAACCGTGCTCGCCGGTGGCGGCGTCAAACCCGGCTTTGTCTATGGCAAGAGCGATGATCGCGGATACTACGTTGACGAAGACGCAGTTTCCGTCGGAGCCTTCCACGCCAGCATCGCCTTCGCAGCCGGAATGGACATCGAACAATCAGCGATCTCGCCATCCGGTCGGCCCATGACGGTCGGCGACGGTGAAGAACCTATTCTGGAGTTATTTTCATGAGCAATCGTATCCATCAAACCATCGCATGCATCGTCGTGATCGCATGTTGTTTCATTCCGTCTGCGTACGCTCAAAGCAACAGCAAAGGCAAAAACAGCTCCGTCGTTGTAGGAATTCTGAAGGAGATTGATGCTGCCAGAAAAGAATTCAAAGTGCTGCAAGCTGGCGAACTGCTGCGTAAACTCCATACGGATCCAAAATCAAAAGTCTACTTCGTGGGTTTTGCAGACGAGGGCGAACGAAAAGCGACCGTTGGATACGGAGTTAAAGCGTCCTGTGACAAGGGCGGGCGCATCAAGACGATCAGCTTTACTCCGCCGATCCCCGAACCAAAACCGCTGGGAGAAAAACGGCTGTCGATGACTCCGGCAGAACTCTTCAAACAGGTCGATGCCGATAAAGATGGCCAAGTCGGTTACGGCGAATTCAGTCGCTCGGTCTACCACTCACCAAAACACGGACCAGATCATTTCCGCAAGGCCGACGGCAACAGTGACGGCAGTTTGAATTCAGACGAGTTCCGCAAAGCCCTTGAAAAAGTGTCGTGGTGGACCCTCTCAAGAAAATCCCCTGAAGCATGGTTCCAGAAAGCTGACACCGATAGCAATGAGAAACTCAGCATCAAAGAGTTTGCTCACATTTGCACGAGCGGCAACCACGTCGACAACATCTTCAAACGAGCCGACCGTGATGATTCCGGAAACCTGTCGTCACACGAAACAACGGCCTACATCCGCAGTGTCACGCACGGAAAACAAAAGAGCCGGAAAACGCGAAAACGGAATAAATAGGTGGCGACCGCAACGAAAAGGAATTTGGGCCGTTTCCCACCGGCCGATTGCAAATGTTTCGTTTCCATGGCCGGCGGGATCCACCACAGCAGCCGCGCGTTGTCTTCCCGTTCCCGCTCGGAAACCCTGCGTTTTAACGCCTTATTCGTCGCATAGCAGAAAGCGTACAGCAGACCGCTGCGTTCGCAGTAGTCATACATTTCCGGCCCCGCCACGCCATTGTCGCCACGCACAAAGATCGTGATGTCCGGCCAGTGGGCTCGCATGCGTTCGACAATTCGTCGAATCATGTCAACCGCTCCCAGTCCCGCGTGCGCCGTTCCGTGACGAAGCCACGCGCCCAGCGGCATGCCCGTTTCGCCTTCGAAGATCATCATCGGGAAATATTGATGTTGATCATAATGTCCGTGAAACAGTGACAGTTGCTGCTGACCGTGAGTCGGATCATCGGTGGGATCAAGATCGATGATGATGTGAGCGGGCTGCTGCTTTCGAGTCCTCACAAACGCGTCGATGAGAAAATCGTTCAACGCGGTAATGCGTTCGGTTTAAGCTCTGCGAACTTCGAAGATCACGTCACGGTCTTCCATCGGCTTTTCACATTCGCGCCGCGTGAATGCATGTAAAAAACGATTGATGGTCGACCCGCTGGCCAGCGAAGTTTTGCCGCGGGGATCTTTTCGAACGATGGTTTTGAACAGCGGATCATCACGCAGCAACTGAGCATCATTGCCATTGGGATAGCCAGCGAGAATCTGATACACCTGCTGAGCCAGGATGCTCTCGGCAGAGTGTGTGACAAGCAAAGGTGACCGAGGATCGGACAATCGACTGGCTGCTTCGGACAGAATTCCGAGCTGCCGATCGAGTTCCCGAATTGGCAGCAACCCGGCATCACTAACGACATTTCCGCCATCGAAACTCATGGTGACCTGCTGCCGCCGGACTTCAAAAAGCTCCAACTGTTTCGTGCACTCTGTCCCAGACATCGAACGCCTCCCGTGCGAATGAAGTGAAATGTTTTTCCACCTCTTCTTACGCTCGAGGAGGCGTTTGTGTTGAGATATGGTGCGCAATTCAGGCTAGGAGTCTGTCCAAAAATGTGAGTCGTCTGGGTTTAGGGACGCGGTGCCGGGCGGGCGCTGCAGTGTCTGGCTCACAGCCTACTGAAGGCGTTCCGAGCTCAAATGGCCTGACCAAGGCTGGCACCACCGGTCTGCACCTGCCTTGCTTGCATCCGCGAATACCCAAATCTAGACAACTCACCTTCTTGGACAGCTCTGGGAAGTTGAACGTGATTAAATGTGAGGTAAGTCACAATATCCTGCTTGCAGTCCGGAATTTCTTAAACTGTAGTGTCGAAGATCACAGCTATCCTTCTCTGCATGCCTAGAATCGCCAGACTTCTGAAACGACGCATATTGACACCTTATTGAAACACGAAAGATGACACTTATGGTAACTCGATTCTGCTTGGCTCTTTGTGCAATGACCATTGCTTCATCAGCCTGGGCGCAAAGTGGAGTGCACAGCATGTCGCCGTATTCCGGGCTACAGTATTCGACTCTGGCAGCTTCACGAAGTTCGTCGTTTATCGCGGCTCCAACAGTGCAGCGTGCCGGCACATGTGGTCCCAATGGATGTCCAGGCAGCCGCACTCAGCCGGTAATGCAGCATTCCAGCGTGACCTATGCTGCTCCGAGCCAAAGCTACGGAATTTCGAGCCAGCCAGCGCCAATTTATTCCGCACCGTATTCCGCGCCCTATTCGTCACCGACAGTTTGGAATCAGTATTCTGCCGTTCCTTCGGTAACACAATCTGTTCACAGCTACGCGCCTGTGACATCGTCATGGTCTTCGGGCTACATTCACCAGCCGCAGCCTGTCCAGGCGTCTGCTTACCACAGTTGTCATTGAGCGATTCGAAGTTTTCAGTGAATTTCCACAGGCCGAAGCAATTGCTTCGGCCTGTTTCTTTTTGTCGAGCCAGGAACGGGCATCAGCTGGCAGGTTGCCGTTGATCTCTGGCGGCTGTTGAGAGCGTTCGCGGTTTCGGTTCGGGGGGCGTTTGGCTAATCTTCCGGGATGACCGCTGAACCCGATGAACATTCTGAACGCGAAGAACGCCTTGCAGTAGTGCTGGATCGTTTGCTGAACGATTCTCAGGCTGGGGCCGCCGCAGAATTGCTGGAGAAGGCGATTCGCGATCACCCGGATCTGGAAGCCGATCTTCGAGAGCTTTATGGCACTGCTATGATCGCTGCAGATGTGGCGATGTTTCAGTCGGACGAAATTACTCGCATCATGGATGGGAAGGATCCGGGCAGTGTTGCCGAAGCGACTGCAGGATCAGCGGCTGGCAGCGTTATCGGTGACTACGAATTGCTGTCAGAAGTCGGTCGTGGTGGAATGGGTGTTGTCTATCGAGCCTACCATCGGAAGCTCGACCGCACCGTCGCGATGAAAATGATTCCCAACGCCGCGTTCGCTGCATCTCAGGATTTGGCTCGTCTTCGTGCCGAAGCGCTGGCAGCTGCTCGGT
This sequence comes from uncultured Planctomycetaceae bacterium, assembly GCA_964481505.1. Classification (GTDB taxonomy): domain Bacteria; phylum Planctomycetota; class Planctomycetia; order Planctomycetales; family Planctomycetaceae; genus Fuerstiella. Next base: position 11,316 of record CAYZYB010000018.1, read on the forward strand.
TGAGTCATCCCAATATCGTGCCGGTCTACGAAGTTGGTGAGCACGATGGTCAGCCGTGGTTTAGCATGCAGTTCATTGACGGTCAAACGCTTTCGCAGCGGTTAGCGGCCGGGCCGATGCTGGCGGACGATGCGGTGGCGTTGCTGATTCCTGTCGTTGACGCGATTGGATCGGCACACAAAGCGGGTGTACTGCATCGTGATCTGAAGCCGTCCAACATCTTGATTACACCGGCCGGAGAACCGTTCGTCACCGACTTCGGTCTGGCTAAACGTGTTCCGCTGGCGGACGATTCGCTGATCGTGCCGGGCAGCAGCATCGACGACAACGATTTGACTCAATCGGGCGCCATTCTGGGAACACCGTCGTGGATGTCACCAGAACAGGCGGCCGGGCAGACAGCTTCGATCGACCACGTGAGCGATGTGTATAGTCTTGGGGCAATCTTGTATGCGATGCTGACGGGGCGCCCGCCGTTTCAGTCGTCGACGCCGCTGGATACGCTGCTGATGGTTATGGAACAGGATCCGCCGGCGGTGCGGTTTTTGAATCCGAAGATCGATGCGGATTTGGACATGGTGGTGTTGAAATGCCTGCAGAAGCCTCGCGATCTGCGTTACGGCTCAGCGGACGAATTGTCGGCCGATCTTAGAGCGTGGTCGAATCGTGAGCCCGTGAGTGCTCGACGTTCGACGATTATGAATGTGATGACGCGATTGTTTCGCGAATCGCATCACGCCACAATTCTGCAGAACTGGGGCTTGCTTTGGATGTGGCACAGTCTGGTGCTGCTGGCCCTTTGTCTGGTCACAAATGTCTTTCAGTTGTCCGGAGTGACGTCGCGAATGCCTTACGTCTCGTTGTGGGTGTTTGGACTCGGGCTATGGGCGGCAATCTTTTGGAACCTGCGCAGTCGTTCGGGACCGATCACCGCCATCGAACGACAGATCGCTCACGTTTGGGCGGGAAGTATGGTGGCGTCGTCGATGCTGTTTTGGGTGGAGTATGTGCTGGGCGAACCGGTGCTGAAGTTCTCTCCCGTCCTGGGATGTATCGCTGGCATTGTTTTTCTGGCGAAGGCCGGCATGGTTTCCGGCAGCTTCTACGTGCATTCTGCCGCGCTGTTTCTGACGTCGGTCGTGATGGCATCAATGCACAGTTCAGGCCAGGCGGATTACAGCATCTCGCTGTTCGGAATCGTGTCCGGCCTGGCGTTCTTTGTGCCAGGCCTGAAGTATTACCGGCAGCAGAAACTCGGCAGTGGGTAAACCAGCCGATAAGTCAGTTGGAAGTGGCGGCTGGAAGCCACGGCTACTTGAGCCGGTTGTTGTTTAGTTGTTCACGAAGATGTCGAGGAACATCACTAAGGCGAACAACGCCAGGATGAAAACCAGTCCGACACGGTGAGCGTAGTCGATGACTTTCGGGCTTGGTTTCTTTCTCCAGACAGCTTCATAGATCAGAAACACCATGTGTCCGCCATCCAGAATTGGAATCGGCAGGAAGTTGAGAACCGCCAGGTTAACGCTCAGGAAGCCCAGGAATTTGAGCAGCTGCGTTGCACCGTTATCCGCAACCGCATAGCCGATCTTGACGATGCCAAGGGGACCGCTGAGAGCTCGAAAGCTAAGGTTCCCCTGAAACAGAGCTCGCAACGTCATGTAGATGCTGATGCCGGAGCTCCTGGTTTTGTCGTAGCCGAGAGACATAGCTTCGCCGAACGACGTGGCCTTGCGCTGAAACTGATGTAACTCGAATCCCGGAATGCCTCGCATCGCCAGGTACCAGTTGTCTGTTTCTTCGCGTTCTTTAAGTTCAGTAGCGAAGCCACCGGAACCATCTTTACCGGGCGCAATGTGAATCTTAACGTCGCGATTCGGAACGCTTTGAATCTGACTGAAGATGTACGCCCAGTTAATGTCGCCAGCCGTGACGTCTTCTTCTGCTTCGAGCATTTCTGTGAAGTCGAATTTCTTCGGCTTCGATGTCTTGCCAAAGCTGTCGGGAACGATGTTTTCAGGATCCGGATGACGCAGTTCGATCATTGAGATCTTCTGGTTCTCCTTGAATGGAGGATCGGCTTGCGACGCTTCGCTGCCCGGAACAACTTTTGCGATACGATCCTGCACATGGAAGCCCGCACCGATGGCCGAAATCGGCAGCGGGTGCGTGATTGTGAGCGGTCGTTCGGCCCATGCCGGGATGTCGTCTGGTGTAATCGTGAGCGTGACGTCAGCTTTGCCGTCGTCGGTTTGACGTTTGACGGTGACGCTGACTTCCTGCCCCGCATGGTCTGAGAAGTAGTTTGGTAACATCAGCGAGTCGATGTCTTTGCCTACGACCTGGTCGTCAACCATTGTGATCATGTCCGCAAGCTGCAGGCCGGCTTTTTCTGCGATTGATCCCTTCGCCACCGATGTCACGGGGCCAACGGCCATCCAGAGTCCGATCGATTTTACCTTCTTGGGGGGAATGGTAATTTCGATCGTTTTCGTATTTTGCTTTTCGGGATCTGACGCAGTTCCTTCTGCTTCAGCGACCGGACGTTCTACAGTGTAGACAATTTCTTCACTCGCCATTCGAGCTGTCGCCCGCATCATTTCGTGAAGAAATTCGATCGGCTGGCCATTCATCGCGACCACTCGGTCTCCTCGTTCGAATGGCTGAGAAGCGTTTTCTGACGGCAGACCTGGCATGCTGAGCAGTTGGTCTTCTGCGACGACCTTCGACAGTTTGGACGTCATGGCGGGAGCGATGCCAACGACTCGAATGACCTTCCCCTGTTGCGGCATGATCGTTTTTGAAAACGCTTCGCCGTTTGCGTGTTTACCTTCGATCACAACCGGGCCATCAGACAGGACGACTTCCTGATTGATGTCGGTGAAGTTCCGGATGGGTTCGCCGTTGATGATTGTTAGCAGATCTCCAGGGCGCAGGCCTTCGATCCATGCTGGCGAACCGGGAGACACATTGCCTATCATTGGAACCGTTTCGACAACACCAAAGAAATAGGCTGCGGCGAAAAAGAAGCAACCGGTGATCACGTTCATGATGACGCCGGCAGAAATGATCGCCATGCGCTGCCAGACTTTCTTCGACGAGTAAGCGCGCGGGTTCTCCGCGATTTCGTCGCTCGTCATCTGGTTGGGGTCCATGTCGTCCTGACCCAGCATCTTGACGTAGCCACCGAACGGAAGCAGCGAAAGAGCGTATTCGGTTTCGCCCTTTTGTTTACTCCAGATGATTGGGCCGATGCCAATGCTGAATCGTTCGACATTCACGTCGCACCATTTCGCGACAGCGAAATGGCCGAGTTCGTGAAAGAAGATCACCATGCCCAGCCCCAGAACCACCGACAGTACGTTGCCGATTTTTCCGAGCCACACAGGTGTCGCTATGAGTGTGAGTATGTCGAGATCTAAGAATTCCACCGAAGTGCTTCCTCCCGGGCCCAGCTGTCTGTCTGTTGGAGTTGTTCCAGTGTCGGCTGAGCGTCGTATGTATGGTGGTTAAGAATGTCGTGAGATATTTGGGTTATCTGATCGAAACGGATCTGCTGCTGTAAGAATCGTTCCACCGCAATTTCGTTGGCAGCATTCAGGATGGCTCCGGAAGTTCCTCCGGATTTGGCCACTTCAAAGCCAAGCTGCAACGCTGGAAACGCGTCGAAATCAGGCGGAAGTAATTCCATCGTTGTCGGCACAGTCCAGTCAGTGTCCGGACAGGGGCAGTCGATACGTTCCGGAAACGTCAAAGCATACTGAATTGGGAGCCGCATGTCGGGGGGAGACATCTGTGAAATCACTGATCCGTCGCGATATTCCACAAACGAGTGAATATAGGACTGTGGATGCACCACCACGGAGATTTGGTCAGCATTGAGCCCAAACAGCCAGCGTGCTTCGATAATTTCCAGTGCTTTGTTCATCATGGTTGCTGAATCGACAGTGATTTTCGGCCCCATTTCCCATGTTGGATGCTGCAGAGCCATTTCCGGCGTCACTGACTTCATCTTTTCTGCGGTCCAGCCACGGAACGGACCTCCGCTTGCTGTCAGTATGATTCGCCGGACGTCCGCTTTTCTTCCCGCCTGAATCGCTTGAAATATGGCGCTGTGTTCGCTGTCCACCGGAAGAATGACCGCCCCGGTTTCGGTGGCCCGAGCCGTGATGATGGGGCCAGCCACCACAAGGCTCTCTTTGTTTGCCAGCGCGACACGTTTTCCGGCGTCCACAGCCGTCCAGGTGGCCTTCAGCCCGGCCGCTCCAACAACCGCAGAAATCACAGTGTCCGTGCTTTCGTGCCGAATGAGCTCGTCCAGGTGAGAATCGCCACTGAAGAACTTTGTCTCTTTCGGAAGCCCTGCAGTGTTGAGTTCCGCGGCCGAAACCTCATCAGAAAGCAGGATCCAATCTGGCTGAAACTCCGTCGCCTGTTGAACGAGTTCCATACCACTGCGAAGTGCCGTCGCGCCCGCAAGACGCAAACGTTCGGGGTGGCTGCGGATGACGTCGAGGCTGCTGGTTCCGATGGAGCCTGTAGAGCCGAGAACGACGATGGATTGAGGGGTGGTCACAGAATCGAGTCGTTCGGCCAACGGATGACGCAAGAGGCACGCTGAAAGCACGTTATGGCGTTTAATTCCCTGTCATTCTAGGTGGCTCAGGAATTCTCCACAAGAGTGCCTGAGTTGACTCGGTTTGACCAGAGACCAGCCGAACGAGGGGGGAACGAAAGCCTATTATCAGCTCTTCCTCAGCAAAACGCTGCCACTCCTTCGCCGAAGGAAAATGGTGGCAATTGCCTGCAAACGGCAGCGGTCAGGTTTTTCAGCTGCCGACTGAGTGGACCGGCTTGGTAAAGATCATGCGGCCAGCACTGCTTTGCAAAACACTGCTGACAATGCTGTCGATATCCTGTCCAACCTGATTGGCAGCACCTTCGCAAACGACCATCGTGCCGTCATCCAGATAGCCGACGCCCTGGCCAGGCCCTTCGCCCTCTTTGATGATCTTGATTCGTAATCGTTCCCCAGGGATGAATCGAGGTCGAAGAGCATTGGCGACATCATTGAGGTTGATGACGGGAATGCCCTGAACACTGGCGACTTTATTCAGATTAAAATCGTTGGTGATCACACCACCACGCAATTGTTTGGCCAGTTCCACAAGTTTGTGATCGACCGCCATTGCGCGAAATTCGTTTCGCTTGGTGTCGTGAACTCGCACTTCAGTATGCGGACTCTTTTGCATGTTCGCGAGAACTTCGAGTCCTCGGCGTCCGCGAGCTCGGCGATTCTTGTCGTTGCTGTCTGCGACGTCCTGGACTTCCTGAAGTACAAAGTCGGGAACAATGAGCTGTGATTCCAGAATCTGGGTTTCCACGACTTCCGCGATTCGCCCGTCGATCAGAGAACTGCTGTCGACAACCAGCGGACGACCGCCTTTCAGGTCTCTGGCAAATTCCACATAAGGAATTACAAACCGGAAGTCGTCCTTCGTCTGCAGCAGCAGTGAGACACAGATGTATGG
>CAYZYB010000019.1:0-16671 GCA_964481505.1 uncultured Planctomycetaceae bacterium
GCCCCGGCTGGTTGCAGCAACTGGATTCGTGGCATCAAAAGTCACAGAAACAACATGCACTTCAGGGGAAAAGTCCGGACGCAAGCTGGTTTCTGCAGGACGCAAGCGGCCGACAACTTTGGCGACGAGGCGATGGAAAATCACCGCGCAAAGAAATCAGCACCGTCGGAAAAAACTGGGCCTGGCGCGACTATTTTCACGGGGGCAAAAAGTTCACGGCTGCGAATGCTCCGCCGGGCCTCAAGCCGATCCAAAAGCCGCACGTCTCATTGCCGTTTGTCAGCAAAGCGACCTACCAGTACATGGTCGCCCTCAGCGTTCCGGTCCGCACCAGTTCCGGCGAAGTCATCGGCGTTTTCGCAAGAACGCTGCACCTCGGCGCACTGCAGCGGGCACTTGGACAGGACATCCAGGGCAACGATTCCGATTCACGCGTGATTACGCTGGCGGATCGGCGAGGCAAGTCTCAATTGCTGGATCACCGATTGCTCACGCCGGAAATGTTCGCTGGCCGCGAAGAAGCAGAAACAGAATCAATGTTTCAGCAATTGCATTTGCCAGCAGCCACACTCAACAAGATCAAAGCGGGCTTCCCGGACTCCACTGCAAACAACACAGAAACTCAACCGCTGGATCTCCGCGAAGATCAATATGTCGACCCCGTCGTGCAGCTGCAGAATGATGAGTCCGCTCAGGACTTTAACCGCGACTGGATCGCCGCGATTTCTCTGATGAAGAGTGACAAAATGCCGTGGCTGGTCATTGTGCAGCAAGACCGAGTCGCTGCGTTGGAACCAATGCAAAGCATGGAACGCGAAGCGTTAAGGCAGCTGGTTTATGCGGCAGTGGCCAGCATTGCAATCCTTGGCGGAATCTGGCTGTTCGTTTGGCAGGCGCTGAAACACGCCAAGAAAGAACGCATTCGACCGGCAGGCAGCGAGCCGCCGCAGGATTAGTTCATCCCAGCGGCCTGCGCTTCCATAATCCACGATATATCGGCAACCCCAGCTTTCGCTTCTTGCGCTCAAAGCTGGTCTGATAGTCCATATCGTTTTCGGGATCACGCTGTGTGGGAGCCGTCTGCTTTTCGAAAAGCGGGTGTTTGTCCATCAGATCTGTGATGATCTCGAAATACTCCGCCACGTCGCTCCACGAATGCACGTGTCCATCCGGCTGCACAACATCCGCCAGAATATCGGTAAACTGCTGCGTAAAAATTCGCCGCTTATGATGCCGTTTTTTCCACCACGGATCCGGAAAATAAACGTGAGCCGCCTGAACCGAATGTTTGTCGATGAGCTTCGTCAGCACGACATTGCCGTCGCCACCGATGATTCGACCGTTGGGCATTTCTTTCTTCAGTAACCGCGTGGCCGCTCGGCGACCTTCTCGATAATCGATTTCGAGGCCCAGATAGTTGGTGTCCGGATTGTTAGTGGCCGCAGAATAGGTGAACAACCCGCGACCACATCCGATATCGAGTTCCACGGGATTGTCATTCCCGAAAAATTCTGACCAGTCGAGATGATCGCCGACGTCTTCGATAACCTGGAAGTACGGCTTCAGCGGTTTGATGGGAGCTGTCTGCATGGCGGTTCGAAGTTATCCAATGTCGTGATCGCGGTTGACAGTGACGCCCAGCATTTCGCCTTCGAACATCAATTGGTTTTCAACGAAACCCTGAAATCGAAACTGAGCCAGCTTGCGAGCTCGCACGCGAGTTACCTTCGCAACCAGATCGAGACGACATCCGGGAAAAATTGGTTTGCGAAATCTGACGGAGTCCATACCACCGAAGCCAAGGTAGTCGCCGCCGATGAGGTCGTACTTGCGAGCATAGAAACCGCCCAGCTGCGCGGCAGCTTCGCACTGAATGACGCCCGGCATCAATGGGAATCCGGGCATGTGGCCGGCCGCCCAGAATTCCTTGTCTGTGATGTGCTTAAACCCAACGACCATGTCGGCATCTTCGTCAACATGAACGATGCCGCTGAGCTGTTCCATTTCGTGACGCTGGGGATTGATTCGGCGAATGTCATCAAGCGAAAACAGTGGTTTGTCGAAGTCAAATTGACTCATGTCAACAAGTGGTTCGGACGGCATGGTCTTCGTTTCTTCCTGGACGTGGAGTGTGTGCGTTTATAATCGTGGGACAGTGCCGGCGTTCATTCAGCCCGGTTTTCGCTAACTAGTTGAACCCAACAACGGATGTAATTTGAGTAATATCTGTCAACAATCGATCCGGTCGTGTGTGCGGATCTTTGATCAATTCCGAAGGCGCCTCAAGTCCTGTTTTTTCTGTCGCCAACAATGCTGTTTTCATGCCCGCCTCTTTCGCCGCGACGAGGTCCGTTTTTAGACGGCAGCTCACATGAAGAATCTCAGAGGGTTCGATTCCGCGATCTTCCTGCAGCGCCACAGCATGTGCAAATAATGACCTCGACGGCTTTCGAATTCCCATCTGGAAAGACAGAACGTTGTGATCGGCCGGAAAAAATCGAAAGATCGGCGACGAAAGACCCTGTTCGACCAGTCCAGTGGTCAATTGTGTTGTCGTGAAAGGCTGCGCGTCCGCCAACAGCCCCTGAGACACGCCGTATTCTGACAGTGCAGAAATCGCTCGCCACGCACCGGGACGTGCTTCCGTGGCCTGCAGGTTTCGATGAAAAAAGTAGGCGATCTTCAAGCTCAGCTCATCCACATCGCCATAGATGTCTTCGTCGTATTCGTATTCTTTGTCGAACAGCCGGTCCACAATCGCCCGCCAGATGTGGACGGAGTTTACATCGCTGAAATCGCCACGGCGTTTGGTGGCCACCATCGCCAGACGTTCTGCGTAATCGCGATATTGGTGAATCATCGATTGCCACGGCGGACCGGGCTTTCGATACATGCTCTGCCACATATTAAATTCGTGGATCGTCTTTTCCAACGCGACCTGCAACCGAATTTCCGGTTCGGGAAACAGCGTGAACCCGCCTTCCGGGGTCCGTATCAACGTGCCGTAAAGATCCCACAGCACAATTCGAATTCCAGGCAACTCCGAAATTGATGGTTGCGCTTTCAGTGGCTGGGGCGCAGGCACCTGCGGCCAAATCAGTTTTCGTTCATTGAGCGAATCAGCGTATTCGGCAAGTGACAACGACATATCAGAACGTGATCGGCGGCATTGTTTGTTAGGTGATGAGATTGGTGAACCTGAGGCGTCACCAGCGGCTGCTCACAATTTTGCATCGAGTGCCTGAGAAAGGTCGGAGATCAAATCGTCCGCATGCTCAAGTCCGGTAGAGATTCGAACGGTCTTTTCTGTGATACCAGCGGCTGCGCGGCCTTCTTCAGACATCGCCGCGTGACTCATCGTGATCGGAAACGAAATTAGACTTTCGATTCCACCGAGCGACACGCCGATGTCGTACAGTTGTGTCTGAGTGCACACGCGTTCTGCGGCATCGCGCCCCTCCTTCACGTCGAAACTCAACATCGCCCCGAAACCATCCTGCTGACGTTTGGCAAGTTCGTGCTGTGGATGCGATTCGAGTCCTGGGTAATACACCTTCTCAACGGCATCGTGAGCATCAAGAAATCTGGCAATCTTCATGGCCGACTTCTGCTGAGCCTCCATCCGACAGGCCAACGTCTTTAAACCACGCAGCACAAGCCACGCATCAAATGGCGAACACGCAATTCCAAGTGCATTGGTAAGCCAAACCATGCGGTCGGCATGCTCTTTCGATTTCGAAATCACGGCTCCGCCGACCACATCGGAGTGACCGTTGATGTATTTGGTTGTGGAATGCACCACGATATCAACGCCGAATTCGAACGGTCGTTGCAGATACGGCGACAGGAATGTGTTGTCGCAAATCGTGAGTGCGTTGTGCTTCCGGGCAATGTCGACAACTACCTGAAGATCGATGACTTTCATCATCGGGTTGCTGGGAGTTTCGATCCAGACACCTTTCGTCGCAGGTGCGATGGCCTTCTGAACGGAGTCGGGATCGGTCATGTCGACAAACGTGAATTCCAACCCCTTTTCGGTCAGGAACTGCGTGATCAACCGAAATGTACCGCCGTAAACATCGGTGGGCACAACGATATGATCTCCCGGATTAAATAGCGCCATCGCGCAGTGGACGGCCGACATTCCTGTGGATGTGGCGACGCAGCCTGCACCGCCTTCCAATGCTGTGAGGTTTTCTGTCAGCGCATCGCGCGTCGGATTACCCGAACGCGTGTAGTCATAGCCGGAGTTCTTTTCGAGATCGTCCCAGTAGAACGTGGACGTGGGATAAATCGGCGTGATAACACTGTTGTACTGAGTGTCCTTATGGACGCCAGTATGCACGGCTTTGGTTTCGAATTTCATGGATTTATCCGGGAAGTCACAGAGAACCGAGGCGCAAGCAAAACGACGAGTGCTATAGCACTCGTCGTTTGTATTGTTCGCTAACTATGAGTGTCAGAGCTTACTTAGCGGCCGCTGCAGGTTCTGCGGGTTCCAAATCAATAAAGGGACTCATACGACGCGCTTTGGCGAGGATTTCCGCTTTTTCGGTTTCTGAACCTGCAGCAGCATACTTCACACGCATTTTTGTCAGTTGCACACGTCGTTTGCGTCGTCGGGCAATTTCTCGTTGTCGCTCAACTCGTCCCATTTGACCAGTGTTCTTTCAATTTCCAGTGGATTCTCGTGCGGATCGAATCGCGTAGAATACAGCGTGGCCCAGTTAAGTCAATTCGATGTTGGCATTGGTTCTAAAAGCAGCTGCGTTTTCCAGCTTTGCCCTGTTCTGCAGCTTTTCGTCAGTGTTTTTTCAGGCGAAGTTATTGCTGCCAGTAGTTTCGGTCCAGCGTGCGGAAGTTGATTGCTTCACACACATGATCGGCGCGAATTTCCTCACTGTCAGCCAAATCGGCAATCGTGCGCCCGATTCGCAGTATTTTGTCGTGCGCACGGGCGGAAAGTCCCATTTCCTCCATCGCTCCACGCAGAAGGTCTTCGGCCGCTGCATCCAGTTCGCAGAATTTTCGAATTTCCGGCGGCTTCATTTTTCCGTTCACCCGCGTTTTGACGTCCGCAAATCGACGTTCCTGCCACTTTCGAGCATTCACGACTTTTTCCCGAATTTCACCGCTGGAGGTACCGTCTTCCTTGTCCGAAAGCTCGCGAAACGGCACTGGCGGAACTTCGATATGAATGTCGATCCGATCGAGCAGCGGTCCACTGATACGCCCAAGGTAGCGTTCGATCTGCAACGGATTGCAGGTGCATTGTTTTTTCGGATCTCCCCGAAAACCACAGGGGCAGGGATTCATGGCAGCCACCAGCATCAGATTTGCCGGAAAGGTAACGCTGCCCATCGCTCGCGAAATGGTAACGCACTGATCTTCAAGCGGCTGCCGCATGACTTCCAATGTCCGACGATTGAATTCCGGCAATTCATCAAGAAACAGAATCCCATGGTGCGAAAGACTAATCTCGCCAGGCTGCGGAATACTGCCGCCACCGACAAGGCCCGCTTCGCTGATCGTGTGGTGGGGGGAACGAAAGGGCCGTGTGAGTAACAACGGCTGCCCTGGCTCGAGTCTACCGACGGCGCTGTAAATCTGCGTGGTTTCCAAACTTTCCTCAGGAGAAAGTTCGGGCAGAATTGTCCCCAAACGCTGTGAAAGAAGGGTCTTTCCGGTCCCCGGGCTGCCAATCATCAGGATGTGATGATTGCCCGCGGCGGCAACGGTGAGGGCTCGTTTGGCCGACTCCTGACCCTTCACATCCACATAGTCGACTTCGTAGCCCCCGAAATCCGTCCGGGCAGTGTCCCAGCTGAAGACCACTGGTTCCAGAGGAAGATTGCCAGTCAGAAATCCGACCGCTTCGGACAGCATTCCAGCGGCAATGACATCGATACCTTCTACAACGGCCGCTTCCTGCGCGTTCGCGGAAGGCACCACAATGTGCGTTTTGCCAGCATCGCGAGCAGCAATTGCCATCGACAGTGAGCCACGAATGGGTCGCAGACTTCCGTCCAGCGCAAGTTCGCCAACGTACACGGCATCGACTTCCGGGTTGCTTTCGATCTGTTCGTCGGAAATCAAAAGCCCAAGTGCAATGGGCAGATCAAGCGAAGCGGCGTCTTTCGGCAAGTCAGCTGGACTCAGGTTAATCACCACGCGATCCATCGGACGCTGGTAGCCGCTGTTCACCAACGCACGCTCGACGCGATGAGTACTCTCTTTGACGGCCGCTTCGGCGAGCCCTACCAGAATGGTTTTGGGCAAAGCACCGGGGGAAATGTCGACTTCTACCTCAACCGGCTTCGCTTCGATCCCCAAAAGCGTGTATGTGGCAAGTCGCGAAAGCATGTAGGTAAATGTCCGAAGGGAACCATAGGGCAAGGCGTCCAGCAGTTTGACATTCCAGATGGAGCGTTGCAAACGCAGCCGGATTTAACGGAATAATCGGCCTTAGAAACAACTGAATCCCAATTCGGAAACATGGGAAAGGCGACCTTCGCTGTCGATTTTTGACGTACTCAAGCGTAAAATACCGTCAGAGTGCCAGTACTCTGTCGCTTCCCGCCGGCCACCGATTTTCTGCCATCTGCAGCAAGATGCCTTGGAAGACTGTGTTTCAGACCTTCAACGCACTCATCGTCAGGCCATCACACCAATCAATTACTCGAGAGCAAACCTATGAAAAAATTGACCTTCGCCCTTCTTGGGGTACTGCTGTTCTCAGCTTCGTCGAATGGATCAGAATGGGGCACAATCAAAGGCTCCGTACTTCTGGATGATGAAGTTCCGGAAGCCCGGCTGCTGATCAAAAAAGGAGCCACCGTAGACGAAGCAGGAAACAAAGTATCAGACCCAAACGTCTGCTCAGCCACCGACATCATGGCCAACGACCTCGTGGTCAACAGCGAAACCAAGGGTATCGCCAATGTCTTTATCTACCTGTATAAGCCACCTAAGAATATCCATCCTGGATCGACTGAGGTTAAGAAGACAGTGATCTTCGATCAGAAGAATTGCGTCTTCAAGCCCCACGCATTGGTGCTGCAAGCCGGCCAGACTGTAGAAGTTCTGAACAGCGATCCAATCGCACACAACACGCACAGCAATCCTTTCAAGAATCAGCAGCAGAACATTCTGGTTCCTGCCAATTCTACAAAGGGCAATGGCGTGTTGTTTCCGACCGCAGTCGGCGAGAGCGTTCCGCTGCTGGTAAACTGCGACATCCACCCGGCGATGAAAGCTTATTGGATGGTGACAGCTCATCCGTACTGCGCCGTCACCGACGACAAAGGCAACTTCACCATCAAGAACCTGCCTGTCGGCGATCACGAATTTCGCGTCTGGCACGAACGCCCGGGCTACATTGATCGAAAATACAAAGTGACGGTAGCCGCGGGCGACAATGAGCCGCTTGAGCCACTCAAAGTGAAACTGTCGCAGCTCGAAGTGAAGTAGCTTCGCAGTCGACGATCACGATAGTCTTAAATGAAGCGGTTTCGATTGTTCGAAACCGCTTTTGTTTTGATGAAATTCCTGTCCAATGAAGCAGCAAATTGGCTGGCTGATGCAATTATGCGTGCTCGGCGCGCTTCCGGGGCTGATTGTGTACGAACAGACATTCCGTTTTGAGAAGGTTCAAATGCCAGCCTGCCTGCTGGTGGGCTGTGTGATCTTCATGATTGGAACACACTTGCGCGGGAAATAGCCGTCTTGAAAATTGTTCAGGATCGGCCACAGATCGTTGAAACCGCCCATCTGCTCGCAAGTGCTCCCGGGTCGTGATTTCTCACCACCACTTGCCAACACATGCTTAAGTCACAGGTTGACGGCGGTACTTGCTGGTCCTGATGGCACTATAACCGAGCCAGCTGGTTCAATCCGCGGGGTTGCCGGGCCACGGCAGGGTGATTATCGAAGCGGGCTTCCGGCGGACGCCCGGAATCGCCGAGATATTGGTGTGTAGGGCTGCGCGCCGTTCGTTAAGGGCAGGGCGGCCGTGTCCAGGTACGCTGTACTTCAGATGTTGGATTGCCAGCAGTTTGTCGTCGTAACTCACTGGTCGAAGCACATACGATGGCCACTAAATTTTATGGATTTTGAGGCTTGATGATGGCAAAAGCCCCGCGATTTGCCGATTCACAGTCAACTCACAAAAACGTTGTGGAATCGTGTAAATGGATTTAGTGTGATATCTTCGGAAATCCTTTTCGCAGCACTACTTACGGCACTATTCAACCTAAATTGGCCGACTTTTTTCCGTCCGCGAGCAACATGTTTGCCACGGAACGATTGAGGAATCATTCATGACAGTCTTGACATCTCTACTGTCCACTTTTCGCCGTTCACGCACTGACGCCCGCAAGTCGCGTCGTAGAGCCCAGTCCATTGAGTCATCTTCATGTGAAGCCCTTGAGCAGCGACTTCTGCTGGTGAATCCGGACGCCTTTGAAAGCCTGCCTGGTGCGCCAAATACGGTCTATCTGGACTTCGATGGACATACGGAGAACTCCGCCCAATGGGATGCGCTAGCGAGGGACGGATTCACGGTTCAAACACCCGCGTTTTCGCTGGATGGTGACGGTAGCACGTTTACGCAGCAGGAACGTGATTTCATCGAAGAGGTCTTCGAACGTGTTGCGGAGGACTTTCGGCCTTTCAACATTAACGTGACGACGCTTCTCCCGAATCCAGAGATTTTCGTTGAAAATCGAGACCTGCTGGTTTCAGTGGGCGGCAACGGCAACTGGTTCAATCAGTTCTTTGAAAACGACAGCACACCACGTTTCGCAGCGATAACCAACGCCTGGAGCACCGTGGGGACACAAACTGCGTTCGTATTCCAGGACACGCATGATCCGTTGGGAGGTGCAGACCCGTATAACTTTGCCGCAGACATTACCACAGCGGTTGGCATATCAATGGGCCTGACGGAACGGACGCTGGAAGGAGATCTACTCGTGGCGCCAGTGCTTGGCGATCAGATTGTCGGAAGTGACACCGTCAATGCCAACCCGAACAGCCAACGCGATATCTGGTTCGAAGGTGTAACCAGCCCAACAGGAAACTTCCAGGATGACCTGGCCGTTATCGTTGCTAACTCAAACATCGAATATCGAGCTGACGATCATGGCAACGATGCTGTCGCCGCGACTGGTGTGCCAATTGTTGCTGGCAACGAATTCTTCCGCGGTATCATCGAAACCAACAACGATGTTGACGTATTCACATTCACAACAGCAGCAACCTCCGTCAACATCAACATTGATGTGCTTGACCTGCGTGCGCGTTTCAACGCAGTAACAGAGGGTGCAAACCTCGACCCTGTGCTGACGCTTCGAGACGAGTTTGGCAATATACTGGGAACATCAGACACGCCCGGTGATGATCTAACCGGTAATATTTCGGCAAGTGTCCCGGACGGCACCTACTTTATTGAAGTCGGAAACGGCGGCGAATACGGAAACCTCGGTGAATATTCCGTCACCGTCGGTGGAGTCAACACTCTGCCATCATTTAACAATCCCGTTGCGCTCAACAGCAATCCAAACGCTCCGATTGACCTGCATCTTGCCTTCGCAGGTGGGTTCATTGCGGATGGTGAGGCAATCCTTGCAAACCGAACAGTGGGGCAGGGTCAACGAGGATTCCCGGCATACAACACGGATGCAGACCCGACATCGTTCAGTCCCACGGAACTTGACGAGATAGAGGAAATCTGGGCGCGCGTCGCGGAAGACTTCGCACCATTCAATGTCAACGTGACAACCCAGAATCCTGGATCATTGGTCGACGGCCAGTCCATGCGAGTCATCATTGGAGGAAACGGTGCCGTCTTCGGTGGTGGTTTGACACAACTGGCAGTGACAGACGCATTTTCCGATGCTGCGGCATCAAATGTCGGACTGGCATTCCCCCTGAATATTAGCGCCGGTTCAGCGCAACAAGCGCAGCATGTCGCGTACAACGTTTCCTCCGCGGCTGGCGTTATGCTTGGACTGGGTGCGCATCCCCTTTACGACGCAGGCGGAAATCAGATTGCAGCTCTTGACCCTGGTACAAACATTGTTGGACCAATCCTCGGTGCACCGGATAATAGTCTCCGTGACATCTGGGTGAATGCTCCCGGTCCAATCGATGCCGGGACCTTTCAGGACGACATCGCGGTGATTACATCTGCAGCAAACCGCGTGCTGGTGAGAACAGACGATCACGGCAACGATCAGACAGTTGCATCGAGAATCTCCATCGGTGCGGGAGACGACTTTGCAACAGGTGTGATTGAATCGATCAATGACGTCGACGTATTTGAATTCAGTACACTTGCCGCAATGGCAACAATTTCCGTCCAGGGACTGGATCTAACGACACAGTTCCCCGGAGTACCAAACCCCGGTTCAAATCTCGACCCGGTACTGGAGCTATTGGATGGAACGGGAGCGGTCCTTGCCTCTCACGATGCAAGCGGCTCGGGTACAGCAAACGACCTAACCGCCACTGTTACTGCCGACCTTCCGGCAGGAACTTACTTCGTTCGCATTTCCAATCGTGGTGAGTATGGAAATCTTGGTCAATACACAGTCACAATTGAGGGAGTGGATGGTGATCCGGTCACAATCGCAATTACACCGAGTACTTTTGCAGAAAACAGCGGTGTACAAGTCGGGGCGGGTGTGGTCAGTCGTCCGGAGGGCCAACTGTTTGGAGTGGCGACGCAGGTATTTTTGACGAGTGCTGATACCAGCGAAATCATTGTGCCGGATTCGGTCACGATTCCAGCCAATGCGGCTTCGGTAAGCTTCGATGTAACAATTGTAGATGACAATCTTCTTGATGGTGATCAGCTGGTCCCTGTACGGACAACAGTAAACGGCGTCGTCAACAGCGCGGTATTTGTCACAGTCACCGATCACGAAACGGTGACCGTTGACCTGGACCCTAACCCGGTACCAGAAGACGCAGGAACAGCTTCTGTAACGATCAGAAGAAGCAACATCGACACCGACGCTCCAAATCACTGGGTCGTGGTTGGAAACGAACTGCAGGAATTCAGCCCTGAAGGCGTGCTCATTCAGTCAGTCATTATTCCCTGGCCTACAGGAAGTCGTCCAGCGGGCGAGAATGCTCGAGATTTGGTCGTGCTTGAGAACGGTCAAGTCGCGGTTTACAACGGCTCGACAAATGCCGCCCTTTCTATCTTCAATCCAATCACCGTAGAGTGGTCTCACGTGGGACCAATTCCAGGTCTGTCCGGTTCAGCAACAGATGGCAGCGTAGGAGGAATCGCCTCAATTGGCGACCACGTATTCCTGACAGACTTCGAAACGTTTCCCGGCGATAGCCACGGCATGGTGCGAATCAACGTTGTTACAGGCGAGGTCGATCGATTCGGAGAAGGCACTCTGGGGTCACGGCTGTTCGCGATGTCGGGCGTTAATCAGCCGACAATCTATGAGCTATCGACACTCGACGGCAGTTTGCTGAACACGCTTACACTGCCAAACGTCCCTGGATTTAATGCCTCATTTTCTCCTCTCGCAATCGCGTTCGACGGCACGGCACTTTGGGTACTTGTCAACAATGGTCGCCTTAACTTTCGAGACTTGATCAAAATTGACCCAAATACGGGAGCTCTACTTGAAGAACATAGCCTGATCGGTCTTCAGAATTTCCAGGGCGGCTTCTTTAATTCGTTCGGCCTGACGGGGATTGCAGCTGTGGATGGCTTACTATACATCTCAGCAAACAACGGCTTCACGACGACCCGCGGGATTGAAATTGAAGCATACGACCCGGTTACCAGACGTACCGTTGGAGGCATCATTGCTCCTGGTAACCCGAATGATTCCTCCCAGGATTTCGGCCGATTTATTGGCGCAGTTCCAAACTCTGATCGATTGCTTGTCACGGATGAAGTCTCGGGACTTTTGGGCTTCGGCAACACTTCTATTCGTGAAATTGACATCAACACAGGCACCGTGGTAAACTCCATTGCACGTGGCACAGCGATCGGGATGATTCGTGGCCTCACCGGCGTCAGTGATGTCGTATTCGGGACAACCACTTTCGAGGACCTGATTTACATTTCTCGCACAACGTCGACGATTGA
This sequence comes from uncultured Planctomycetaceae bacterium, assembly GCA_964481505.1. Lineage (GTDB taxonomy): Bacteria > Planctomycetota > Planctomycetia > Planctomycetales > Planctomycetaceae > Fuerstiella. The sequence continues at coordinate 12,122 of CAYZYB010000019.1, forward strand.
CGTGTTCGATGAATCAGGAAATGCGATCGACACAGATCCGTCCACTCCGTTGATCGACCCTATCACAACACCGGTAAACGTTTCCGGCGACCTTGCGGGAGCCGACGTTCCGGGGGTTTCTTTTGCGGATCTCATCTTCCGCGATGTCACGATTGGCCTTGATGGTCTGCTGTACGGTCTACTCGACGGTGGTACGGAGATCTCTGTTCACGACCCGGATTCCCTGGTTCGGCTGCAGTCGATCACCCTCGACAGCATGGTCACCACAATTGCTGTTGGAGACACCTCCGGCATATACGGTGGCACGATTGGCGGACAGATCATTCAATTCGACCTCAACGGCGTTACGCAAAGCTCACTTTCAACGCCCCTCGGTCGAATTTCCGATTTGGAAGTGAATATCGGACAGGAAGTATTGGCGTCGGATGTCGGTGGTGGAGTCATTCTGACAACGCAGAATGCCGTTGCTTTTTCCGACCCATCTCAAATCACAGCGCTGGAAAATGTCGGCACCACAGCTTTTGTGAGCTTCGGGCGTCACCCGACTCAGTCCACCGGTAATCTCGCGGTCAACTTGACCTCCAGTGACATCTCTGAATTGATCGTTCCCACCACCGTCGTCATTCCTCGCGGCGAAATGGAAATCACAATCGACGTAACGATTGTCGACGACAATGAACGCGACGGAGATCAGGTGGTTGAGCTCACGGCAACCGCCAATGAATACGTTCCAGACGGCCAAACCATTATCGTGACGGACGTTGAAAACGTTGGCGTCGAAGTAATCCCGGACGATGTACCAGAAGGATCTGGAACCATCCCCGGAATTGTCCGAATCTTCCGAACGGACGTTGACGGACCGCTGGATGCTGTCGCAACAATCACAGGAGAATCCACCACTGCAGTACCGATTGCTGACAATGCGATCACAATCTCACAGATCACGATGGAAGACCAGATCTCCCAAATCACAGACGTCAACGTCACACTCAATATCGAACACGACGCGATTCCCGACCTGGATGTCTTCCTTGTTAGTCCTGAGGGAACTCGAGTCGAACTGTTTTCAGACTTAAGTTCCAATGAATCGGAGCTAACAAACACAACGTTTGACGACCAGGCGAGTGTCCGAATTATCGATGGTTCTGCTCCATACACAGGCCTGTTCATTCCCGAACAGTTTCTGGCAAACTTCATTGGAGAAAACCCATCTGGAGCGTGGAGCCTGGAAGTCATTGACGATAGCGTTACGGATGCTGGAGTCCTGCTTGACTGGTCATTGGAAATTTCAACGATTGGACTGTCCGAGCTAACGGTCACGCTCAGCAGCAGCGACTCCGGCGAAGCTGATGTGCCGGTCACCGTGACGATTCCTCAAAACCAATTTGAAATCTTCATCCCATTAAACGTTTTCGATGACAACGAGCTTGATGGCACTCAACCCGTCATAATTTCCGTAGATAGAGTGCAGGACACCGCCGCAGCTAATGTTACTGGGTTCATGTTCATCGGTGACACTGTCAACATCACAGATGCAGAAAATCTCCTACTCACCCTCAGCGACACCACAGCGTCTGAAGGCGCAGGAGCTGGGGCCATCACCGGAACAATCACGCGCGGCACCACGGTTGGCCCCCTAACCATCAACCTCAGCAGCAGCGACACGTCGGAACTTTTGGTTCCTTCCAGCATTTCGATCCCTGATGGGGTGGCATCCATCAGCTTCGACATCGATACGGTTGACGACAACAATTTTGATGGCGACCAAATCGTCACCATCACGGGTCTCGCTCCGGGTTATCTGCCGCTCATTAGTCAGGACATCACAGTTCAGGACCAGGAACCACGATTACAACTGTCGACATTGACGCCGGTCGTCGCTGAAGACGCGGGCACCGTAACGTTTACAGTGACGCGACGTGATGCCATTGACCTTTCAGTAGCTCAACGAGTCAGCCTGACAAGCAGCGACACAACAGAATTGATAGTACCGAACACGGTCATCATTCCGCCTGGAGAACTTAGCACCAGTTTTCTTGCGACAGTAGTGGAAGACACCGATCTGGACGGCACGCAGCCAGTGACGGTCACAGCGACTGACTTTGATGTTGCTTCCCCCGGCGTTGACGCAACCTCATTTGATCTCGCTGTAGAAGACGCAGAATTTGTTTCTGTCACCGTACCTCCGGGCCAGGAAACGATACTGGAAAATGCCGGCGACGCAGCCGTCACCGTAACGGTGAGCATAAGCTCGCTCGGTCACACGTCTCCAATCATTGTGTCACTCGCAAACAGTGACCAGACAGAACTGTCCATCCCAACTTCGGTTGTCATTCCAGTCGACTCCAGCAGCACGACCTTCCAACTGAACGTCCTTGATGATCCTAAGATCGACCGCGACCAATTGGTGACCATCACCGGATCTGTGGACGGATACCGTGATGGAATCCTTGACGTAACCGTAGAAGACCATGAGCCCCCTGTGCTCACCGGCCCAACATTCAACACCGTCGACCCAACACCCGTGTTTGCCTGGGCGGCAGTCGATGGTGCCACACGCTATGACTTGTGGGTGAATGATGTATCTCGCAACATCAACCAGCTCTTCCGACTCGAAAACCTCACTGCATCAGCACCGCTGTTCCGGGAAACATTCGAAGCCGAAGGAGGCTTTGATGAAGCAGGCTGGGTGGTCAACAACGCTGAAATTGATGACCTGGCAATCGACGAGCAGGGGAGCTTTAGCGCCCATCTGAATGGCAACCCGACCGGTGGTGATCAACTGACATCTCGAGACATCAACCTGGCTGGCGAAATTGGCGTGCAGCTAACCTACTCGTACCAAAGAACGGGCACCCTCGATTCGCCAGGACCGGGCGAGGATCTCGTGCTGCAGTATCGCAATTCGGACGGTGATTGGATCGAACTTGAGCGGCAGCTTGGAGTCGAACCGGACATGACAGCGTTCCTGACATCAGTCGTAACACTTCCGGAAGCGGCGATACACGAATCGTTTGCCTTCCGATTCATCAGCTTTGGAGATCCCACGGTCGAAGACGCCGGCGATACCGTTGACGACTGGTTTGTCGACGAAATCACTATCGCCGGATTCGAACAATTCGAACCCATCCAGGAACTCGGCGTCGGACACTACCGCTTCTGGGTTCGAGCGTACGACGATCTGGAACAACCCGGTTTCTGGAGCAGTAATCGCAACTTCTTTGTTCGAACCGCCCCGGTCTTCACAAGTCCGGTGGAAACGATCACGATCGCAGAAACAACCTTCCCTCAGATTAGTTGGACGTCTGTTGTCGACACCGATCGATACGACCTATGGGTCAATAATGTTACAACGGGCGAATCTCAGGTTGTGAGAGAAACCAATCTGCAGACCACCAGCTTTGCTTCAGCAACCGCCGGATTGCCAGGTGGTACCTATCGAGCATGGGCCCGAGCGATCGCGCCAGACCTCAATACAGAAGACCTGATTGAACCCATCGCAGGACAATGGAGTTCGCCGATCGTCTTCACTGTACTTAGCACACCACAGAATATCGCACCAAGCGGAGCAACTTTCGATCGCACTCCGGAATTCACCTGGGATGCCGTTGAAGGAGCCACCAACTACGACATCTGGGTCACCCAGCGACGAGGGCCTGGAGACAACCCGATCGTCCTGCGTGACCAGTTTGTAGCCGGCACATCACGAACGCCGGAAACAGATTTGGATTCCGGAAACTATGTCGTTTGGGTTCGAGCTGTCGCGGAAGACGGGTCGCGTTCGCAGTGGTCGGATCCCGTGACCTTTAGCATTGGCGGACGTCCGGAAGTTACATCTCCGCTCGAAGGAGCCGCAACTGCCAGCACGCCGATCATCACATGGACGGGGATCGAACAAACGGACGTCTACCAAATCTGGATCAACAACAGCGCAGGAGAACGCGTTGTATTCGAAGTAGATGTGCAGGCAACATCTTTCGCAGTTCAGCAAGCATTGCCCGCGGACAGCTATCGCGTTTGGGTGCGAGCGATCAGTGAGATGGGGGAACAGTCTTTCTGGAGTAACCCGGTTAGCTTTACTGTGGTCGCAACTGACACAGAAAACACTCCACAAAGCACATCGCCACCGGCCGTTGATCACATGCTGGCACGATTCGATACACTGAATGAAGTCGCACCTTCATCGACCAACACGGTGCAGGTAATAGCAGTCACTCCACAAAAAGAACTGATCAAGGAAACAGAACCGGTGGTAGCAGCTGTGGGTCACGCAACAGCGATGCCAGCCGTTGCAGACAAATCGGAAACCGAAGTCGAAGAAGCAGTCGACTCCATCATGGCAGAATGGGACGGAGCGGATTGGTGGAACGAACGGCAAACCACTCCACCAAATGACGATGCATCTCTCGCTGCTGCCGCGGTCGGCCTGATCGCAGCAGGTGCCACTGTGCGGACGACAAATCGCAACCGGAAACGCATCAAATAGCAAATCGCGAACCTTGACGATACCGGCCCAAATCTTTCCGGGGCAGGTAGCTAAACACTGAAAG
>CAYZYB010000020.1:0-15842 GCA_964481505.1 uncultured Planctomycetaceae bacterium
GTGTTGGCATGATCATCCTTCCTGTTATTTTGGCATGGGCGCTGGATGGGCGCGACTATCTGACCTTCGCACTGATCAACGGCAGTGCGGCGCTGATGGCACTGATCGGGCTGGGAGTCTCCACGTTCCTGAAAACTCCGATGCCTTCCGGCGTGAAGCCCGTCATCCTGGCGGTGGCAAGCTTTGCCGTAGCCGTGTTCATCAGCATACTGAAGTCAGGGCTGTCGCGACGGTTGCGCATGTGCTGGCTGACAAAACAACGCCGAACGGCCGTGTGAGACGATCGCCAAAGCGACATCGTCAGACTTTTCAGAATTGGAATCGAGAGACGCCGTTACCGTTGGCGTCTCCTTTTGAATTCCAAAACTTAGCCGTCCGCCACGTTGACGTAGACTTTCAATGCGTCGCGGTCTTCGACCAGCAACCGCATCATTTCGCCGTAGCCTTCGAGACCATCAACCGGGTTGGTTAGAATCTTTTCCAGCACCCCGGGATAGGTCACTTCACCGAGTGCGAGGTCTGAAATACCAGCTTCGAAGTGGCGGAAGTTGGCGTTCACAGAACCAACAAGCAACTTGTTGCCGAGTACCCAGTTGAGGTTTACGCTGTCGCTCGGCACATCCACTTTGCGTTCGCCGCCGGTGATGCTGGTCCAAACGATGCAGCCGTTGTGCCCCAGCATTTCCATGCATTCGAACGCAATCGCACTGTTGCCTGTGGCTTCGATAATCAGGTCCGGCTTACCGTGTTGATCAGTCAGTTCTTTCAGGGAAGTTTCTGAAGTGCTGATGTAATGTGATCCCATTCCTTCGGCAATCTCCGCCTTTAGGTTTGGCTTCTTGCCGCGAGCCAGCGTGAACGTTTCGATGCCGCGGAGCCTGAGAATGAGAGTCGCCAGCAATCCAATCTGCCCGGAACCTGTGACCCATGCGGTACGAGGCTCCCAAACCTGCAGACGCTGTTGAGCGAGCATCGCCTGCTCGACAGCTTTCGCCGCACAGCTCATTGGTTCCGCCAGCACATGCAGATGCTTCAATCCCACGGGCATACGGACGATAAATTCTTCGTCGTCCACAAAGTATTCCGTCAGATATCCGTGCCGCAGATTGATACCGCGTTCGTAATATTGTTCTTCGCTGGTGATGTCGGACCGCCCGATCTTGTCGAAGATCGAACCGCCGGGACGACGAACCGTGCAGGTTACGTAGTCGCCGGGCTTTACTTTCTTCACGGCCGAACCGACTTCTTCGACGATACCAAAGCACTCGTGCCCGATCACCAGAAAGTCGTATCCCGGAGGAGCGTTCCCGTAGAGCGCGTCGTTGATTTCACGGTCGGTGGCATCGACTCCCACCTTCAGAACTTTCACGAGCACGCCGCGATCGCCAGGAATATCACTGAGCGACGGTTTTTCGAGTTCTGCGAGGTGGACACTGTTCGGAGTGCCTGGTTTGACAGCAATGGCCTTCATCGAATTCTGTTTCCGAGACGTAGAAAGAAAGCGGTTACGGGAAAATCTGTGACGATTCTAGGTGCACGAAATCCTCCATTCAAAGCTGTAAGGGCTTTGCGTGAAGAAACCTTGATCTTGGGGACGGGCGGGACAACTGAAGATTTCAGATTTCAAATTTCGGATCTCAGACTTAGCATGCAGCCTGAGAACTGCTGGCCACACAATCACAACCTAATCAGCCAGTTGCTCTTCTGCCCACGAATCCAGGGCCTCCTGAACTTCCTGCAGCACACTGTCTCCAGCGCCTTTTGCCTGGTCCAGATCATCACCTGTTGGAATATCTGACTGACAGAAATAGTAGAATTTGATTTTTGGCTCCGTGCCCGAAGGACGTCCGGCAATCTGAATTCGCACGGGACCGTCGGTCGCAGATCGGTAAATCAGCAGATCGCCTGTCGGCTTTTCGATCGTCCCCAACGACTCACTACCGGGAATGGCAGTTCGAGTGCCGTTGGAATAGTCGGCAACTTCCACAAGACGCACGGGACCAAGCTGAGCGGGCGGATTTTCTCGCAGCGTTTTCATCAGCCCGTCGATTTTTGCTTTGCCCGTCGGGCCAGTGCAGTAAATCGACTTCTGACCTTCGGCGTGATAACCGTGTCGTCGGTAGATGTCGTCCAGATGGTCGAGAAGTGTTTTGCCCTGAGCTTTCAGTTCTGCCGCAAGTTCCAGAATGAACAGCGCACCAACAGCCCCGTCTTTGTCGCGGCAATAGTTTCCGGCAAGGAAACCGATGGATTCTTCGCAGCCGAAGATAAAATGATCGTCACCATTCTCTTCGATCGTCTGCGCAATCCATTTGAATCCAACCAGCAATTCATGGAATGTTCGCGCCCCATAGCCGTCAGTGACAGCCTTCACCAGCGGCGTCGTGACGAGTGTTTCGATAATGTAGTCGTCCGGCGACAGCGTTCCGGCCGCTTTCCGCTTGGCAAGCAGATAGTCGGTAATCAACACACCGGTTTGATTGCCAGTGATCGGCGTAAAGCCTCCATCACTGTTACGAACCATAACACCAAGACGGTCTGCATCGGGGTCCGACGCCAGAATCAAATCGGCATCGTGGTTATTTTGTTTCACCCAGTCGATGGCCGGATCAAATACTTCCAACAGTTCAGGATTGGGAAGATGCTTTGGCACGTTTGGAAAATCACCGTCCGGCTTGCGCTGGTCTTCGAAAATCGAAACTCCATCGAACCCCGCCTGCTGCAACGCTCGATAGATCGAAGTTTCGCCCACACCGTGCAGCGGAGTGAAAATTGCGGAGACGTTTCGATTGTCCGACTGACTAAGAGCGATGATTTCCTCCATGAATTGAGCATCAAGTTCTTCGCCCACGATCTCAATTGCGCCGGATGCGATGGCTTCGTCATAATCGATCGATGGAATAACGTCAGCTTTCGCCACGTGAGCGACGACGCCCTTGTCATGCGGTGCAATAATCTGAGCACCATTCGACCAGTATGCTTTGAAGCCGTTGTCAGCCGGTGGATTGTGCGACGCCGAAATCATTACGCCGATGTCGCAGTTCAGTTTTCGAACCGCGAACGACAGTGCAGGTGTAGCGCGATGGCTGTCGAACAGGTAGACCTTCAAGCCATGTGCTGCGAAGGTTGTGGCAGTAAGCTGCGCAAAACGCATCGAGTTATTTCGGGTGTCACAGGTCACAACGGCTGAGCCACCTTCAGTCACACCGGACTCGCGAAGATAACTGGCCAACCCGTGAGCGGATTCGGCGATGGTTCGGTCGTTGATGCTGGCTGGTCCAAGTTCCCCCATCGGACCACGGCGTCCACCAGTCCCAAACGGAATAGCCGTCCAGAACAATTCGTCGATTGTCTTCCAGTCTTCGTTGTTGATCAGTTCGTAAATCCGTGCGTGATATTCAGAAACACATTCTTTCGACAACCAGTCTTTCACGTTGCTCGGCGTGTCGGCAGTGAGTTGTCCGGCGGCGGCCGCCTCTTCGACTTTGGAAACAGCTTCTACCAACATCGTTGTCGGGCTTTCTGGTAAACGTTTACGAATGAGATCTGGAGATCAGGAAAACTGCCGAACGTGGGCAGCCTGCAGGAAATTCAACTGCCGCTTCACCGCCGATCCGGTGTGAGCACCGCCCCCTAATCCAGCCACAAATTGTTGCAGTTACGGGCAGTTCAATGGATCAGGCGAGCGCCTTACCGAAAGTCCCGGAAAAGCAGTTTTCCACGCAGTCTACCGTTTGACATGCTGACTGTCACCGCAACATAATCTTGAATGGGCTGGCGCGTCCGGTCGACCCACCCAGGCCGTTCGGCAGCTTCTCCTCACTCCACTCTTTTCTCGTATCCGCGAGTTTTGAATCTCCCAATCCCAAAACATCACACTCCTTTTTTCTCAGGCCCACAAACTGTCTTCAGATCTCAAACCCGACGGCGCAAGCGCGAGAAAGCCCGTTTTTGGCATTCTCGGAGGAATTGGTTCCGGTAAGTCTTCGGTCTTTCGGAACGTTTCTGAATACAAACTGCACATTATTGATGCCGACAAAATCGGTCACCGCTTGTTGTCAGATGGTGATATTCAAGCTCGACTACGACTCAGCTTCAGTGACAATGTGTTTAGCGATGAAACTACCGTCGATCGATCAAAGCTGGCAGAACGTGTGTTTGGTGACTCAGCTGAACACAAAGGCGCCTTGAAGCAACTTAACGAAATTCTTCATCCGGCGATTCGTCGGGAAATACATTCTGAAATTGATTCCGTGTCCATGGATTTTGACGCGGTGATTCTGGACGCAGCTCTGTTGCTGGAAGGTGGCTGGGACGCAACCTGTGACTGGCTGATTTTCATAGACACACCCATCGAACTTCGACAGGAACGAGTTCAGGAGAATCGCGGCTGGTCGGTTGACGAACTTTATAAACGGGAAGCAACACAGATCAGCGTTAGCTCCAAAAAAGATCGGGCCAACTTTGTCGTCAACAATTCCGGAACTCTTGCGGCGGCAGCCGCGCAAATGACACAAATTTTCCGATCGCTGCTCTAGTCAGCGATGCAATACAACACTCTTCGATTTCAACAAATCAACCCCACGATACGACTTTCCATCTCTTTCTTGAACGTCGGTTCTCAACGTTCAACCGCGGCTGGATATCTACATTCACGCCCGCCTTTTCAGGAGGCCCACAGCGGCCATGACAACTTCTACTCCCCCCGACGACAACAGCACGGGCAAATCGCGCCGTCCTGACAATCGCCACGCCGTTTCGGATTCGTCCGCCGGACAAAACACTTCCGATGCCTTCGCACCATCAAAGGCCGCCGATTTTAATATCGCCGACCTGCAGCGTATGTCGATGCTGGAACTGCTCGACATCGCCGAAAAAGATGGGCTCAGCGAATACTCCGGACTGAAGAAACAGGATCTGATCTTCAAGATCCTCAAAGAACGCACTCGCATGAGCGGGTTGATGTTCGGAGAAGGCACGCTGGAAATTCTGCCGGACGGATTTGGTTTCCTCCGCAGTCCCGACTATCACTACCTGCCGTGTCCGGACGACATATATGTCAGTCCCAGCCAGATTCGCCGGTTTGGTCTGCGCACAGGAGCGACAGTAGCAGGGCAAATTCGTCCGCCGAAAGAAAACGAGCGCTACTTTGCATTGCTGCGAGTTGAGGCGATCAACGGCCAGGACCCGAACCTGCTGACGGCTAAGGTTTTCTTCGACGATCTTACGCCACTGCACCCGGAACATCGTCTGAAACTTGCAGACAACGCGCCGCATCTCAGCACTCGCATCGTCGACCTGATTGCTCCCATTGGCCTGGGCCAGCGTGGCTTAATCGTGTCGCCACCGCGAGCGGGCAAGACGATCCTGCTACAACAGATGGCGGATGCCGTTCGGCAGAATCACCCGGACGCGTATGTGATTGTCCTGCTAATCGATGAACGCCCGGAAGAAGTCACCGACATGGAACGCAAGCTGAAGAGCAGCAATTGCGAAGTCGTCAGCAGCACATTCGATGAACCCACCTCTCGGCACATCCAGGTGTCGGAAATGGTCATTGAAAAAGCCAAACGGATGGTCGAATACGGACACGATGTCATCATCTTTCTGGATTCGATCACTCGCCTCGCCCGCGCGTGGAACACAGAAATCCCGAACTCCGGCAAAACACTTTCGGGCGGTGTCGACGCCAACGCTCTACAGAATCCCAAACGATTCTTCGGCGCCGCGCGCTGCGTGGAAGAAGGCGGTAGCCTGACCATTATCGCAACGGCATTGATCGACACCGGCAGCCGGATGGACGAAGTCATCTTCGAAGAATTCAAAGGTACCGGCAACACAGAACTGCACCTCGACCGCCGCATGGTCGAAAAACGCATCTGGCCGGCAATCGACGTCAATCGATCCGGCACGCGGCGCGAAGAACTGTTGCTGAAAGACGACGAACTGAAGCTCATCTGGGCGCTGCGGCGAGTGCTGAATGACATGAGCCCCGTCGAAGCAATGGACCTTCTGGTGAAACGCATGGAACGCACAAAGTCCAACGAAGAATTCCTGAAGACGCTCAATCTTGATTGACGCGAAGCTGCAATTTCAGAGTTCAGATTTCAAGATCCACATCGTCACGTTGTCATTCGCAAATCATTCCACAGATCACAGCAAAACAGAACAATGCCCAACTCCATACAAGGCGTACTCACGTGCCCCGAAGCCCGCTTTGCTATCGTTGTTTCCCGATTCAACGACCTGATTACATCACGGCTTGTTGACGGAGCCTGCGAGACAATCGTGCGCCATGGCGGCAGCGACAAGAACATCGACGTCGTGTCTGTGCCCGGATCATTTGAGATCCCACTGACCGCAAAAAAACTGGCCGCAAGCCAAAAGTATGCAGGCATCATCTGCGTCGGTGCGGTTATCCAGGGCAATACGACTCACCACGAATACATCAACAGCCAGGTGGCTTCGGGCATCATGAACGTCAGTCTTGAATTCAACGTTCCAGTGACATTTGGTGTGATCACCTGCGAGTCAATGGAGCAGGCGCTCGATCGAGCTGGCGGCAAGGTAGGAAACAAAGGTACAGAAGCAGCGTTGGCGGCGATTGAAATGATCAACCTGCTGAGCAAGATTTAGCTGCTGTTTTGCAGCCCTGGAATTCGTCAGGATTCCTTTTCATCGAATCCGGAATTGGGGATGCTGCCGAATCCCTCAACGCTTCAGCCAATAAGTCCAGTCAACTTTATGCCTCGCCGATCAGACGCCCGTAAATGTGTAGTTCAAATGCTGTACGTCGCCGACCAAAACCCGGACGTCGATATTCACTGGGTGCGAGAGAATATTGAAGAGCGGCTCACAGATGACGCTCAATTGGTAGATTTCGCATGGAGAATGTTCACGGGCGTTCGAGAACAACAAGATTCAATCGACGAACGCATCACGAAAGTCGCCGCCAACTGGCGAGTCGACCGAATGGCGCCCACCGACCGCAACGTACTACGCCTCGGCATCTTTGAGATGGAAATCATGCAGACTCCCGCCGCCGTCGTGTTAAACGAGTGCATTGAACTCGCCAGGGAATTCGGTTCAGAAAACTCACCTTCATTTGTAAACGGGATTCTGGACAAATTCGCAGCCAGCGATACCACACCATCAACGGATGCGGAAGCATCTCCGTCGTGAACCGAAGATTCCTGCAGACGAAACGCAAAGGGTTGCAAGTATGAGCACAAGTAGTTTGCTGTTTAGCCTTGTGCCAATTCTTGTCTGCATTGGCTTTCTGTTCACACTCGGCTGGATGGGAATCATGATGTTCGTCACGTTCCGGCAAAGCAAAACGTCTCTTGCAGAACGCATTATGAGACAGGCCCGACAGGAAAATCAGGACAGCATGGCGGATGGCAGATCCTGCGGAGAGAGGACAGGCTACAACTGTTCTCATTGCGGCGCGGGACTGGATTCAGGCACAGAAATTTCCCCGAGTGGTGACTTTAAGTGCGCGTACTGCCAGAACTGGTCAAACGTAAACTGATACCATGCCCACACTACTTGCTGCCTTCACGATGTCGATTGTCGGCGTAAGCCTGCTGACGTTCTATTGGACGATCGCCAGGCCGACCACGAGAACTGTTCTTATCCCGTCGACACGAATTCGTTTCACACAACCTGAAGATCACATAGACAACTTCATAAGAGACTCGGAGCAGCAAAATGAAACTGAATAACAAAGTTGCCATCGTCACGGGCGCCGGGACAGGAATCGGACGAGCGACCTCAAAAATGCTGGCGGCAGAAGGCGCGAAAATTGTTCTCGTCGGACGTCGTATCGAGCCTTTGAACGCTGTTGTGGAAGAAATCACAGCTGCTGGCGGAGACGCAACCGCTCATTCCGCTGACCTGGTGAACGGCGATGCTGCGGCCGCGGTTGCCGACTTCGCCCTCCAAACCTACGGACAAATTGACGTGCTTGTCAACAACGCCGGGTTTTCTTCGAAAGTGCGTTCCGTCAAGTACGTCTCTGTGGAAGAGTGGGAATCTGTCTTCCGCATCAACATCGACGCTGTTTTCCGCGTCACTCAAGCCTGTCTGCCACACATGCTTTCACGCGGTGAAGGCACAATCATCACAACGTCGTCGATGTCCGCACTAAAACCAGGCGTGCTGGGCGGCTCGCCGTATTCTGCAGCGAAGGCAGCATCGTTGAACTTTTCACACGGCCTGAACAGCGAACTGCGAGCCTCAGGAATTCGCGCCACAGCAATTGTCCCTGCCGAAGTTGACACCCCGATTCTGAATGGACGACCATCCCCTCCCGGCGATGACGCTCGCAAGCTAATGATGCAGCCCGAAGACGTCGCAGCCTGCATTCACCTGGCAGCCACGCTGCCCGTGCGAACGGTCATCGAAGAAATCGTAGTTGCGCCAACGATCCCGCGAGACATGTCGGCCGAAATGGAAATCGCCAGCAAGACCGGGGCACCGGTAAGCTAAAACCGGCCTGTCCAGTCCGGCCAATCAGACCACGGCGATAAACACGTTGTCCCGGAGGCCTTCCACGGTGGTGTTTCGTTCGATCACATTGGCAAGCGTCGTTGACTGAAGCTGCTGGAGATGCGTGCTTTCGAAGATGTTTTCGTACCAGAATCGATCACCGTCACGCAACCGTGTGAATTGATCAACGATAATGGCCTGGAAGGTCGCTCCCAAACTTGATCCGTCAACATGATCTTCGGCAAGGCCACCAATCCACAGGTCGATGTTGTCGACTGTGCCGTACACGTCCTCCAGCTTCTGCTGCAGCTGGACGTCTGAAGTGATATCTGAGAACGCCATAGCGGCATCAAGCCCAATCGCGACACGAACATCGTTGTAGTCAGCAAGACCGTGATCGCGGCCTCGCTGAATATTCAACGATGCAAGGTCCATGCCTCCTGCTCCGGGAGGCCCAAACAGGAAGTTCCGAACATCGTCAACCAGCATGGTGTCGATTTCGTTGGCAACTTGCTGAGTTGTTCCCAGCAAAATCGAATCGATGCCATGATCGATGATTTCGTCCGGAGCGAAAAACGCGTCCAGCAAAGAGATGTTGCCGGCAGCAGCTTCGGTGCCATCGTTGTTCAGGCGAAGCAGTTCAGAAGAGAGCATCGTGTGCCCAAATCGATAAGCTGCAGTGGAAAATTCATTCGTCACCGAGACATCGACGGTTTGATCATAACCCTGGTAGCTGCCCAGCGCGTTATCCCCGAGTAATGCAGGAAGAAATTCGTTGTATGTAATCGCCTGGATTTCGGCGATCACCAATTCTCGAGCCTGCTGAAAGAGCTGTTCGTCCGTCAGGGATGAATCCGCCGCAGCCAATTCCGCGGCAACTCTGTTGTGCTCGCGAAGCCACACAGTGTGCATCGCGGTTAACGCAATATTTTCGTTGGCCCGAATATCACCAGCAAGAAACTGTTGTTCTTCCGACAGGCCACCATCCTGATTCGGAAGTCCCGCATCGTTGAAAATCAGCAGATCGCCTTCAGTCGTTCGCAGCCGACCGCCTTCATATTCTCGCAGTTCTGCCACACGCTCGGCATCAGAACCGTACACCATGCTGCCGTCGATGTACGTTGTAATCTGGTTAATCTGCTGACGTGGGCTGCTGTCTGAAATTCCCATTGTCGTGTCATACACGGTACGACTGAATTCCAACTCCACGTCTCCGCTACCCATCGGATCGAAGGACGTATCTCCGGAAGGAACGGGGATATTCAGCGGCTCAATCGGATCAGCGCCTTCGCTGATTGAGATATCATGGTCTAAAAACTGGCCCCACAACCATGTTGTATCAGTCAGTCCTCGTTCATTGGTTTCCGTCGTGGTTTGATCAACCACTGCGTTGCTCACTTCGCGAGCACTCGGCCGATCATCACCCGCTGGAGCAGAAACACGATCGGCATATTCTGAATCCGCAAGACGGATAAGCTGCTCATCGGTACTCCCAAGTTCTGTATCATCCAGGTTGTTTCCGGTACCATCAATGGACCGATATTCCGGCTCTGGCTGCAGCTCTTCCAGCGTTAGCCTGGCATCCTGAAACACAAAGGTCTCAACGTTTCGGACGATGGTTTCAGAAGTGGCTGTTGTGATCCTAATACCACCATCCGCTAATCCCACAACTTCAGCATCAGCACGATTCACGCCCCATAGATAGGCGATATCGCGATCAGCACCGCCGTCGATAACGCTGGTGCCACAGACTGCAAAGATGGAATCGTCTCCGGCGCCGCCGTTAAGTTGACTGTGTTGGGCGAGCCCAAACAACACATCACTGCCACCGAGTCCGTTGATAACATCACCAGCATCGCGGGCGAACAGGATCTCGTTCGCGTCTGAGCCTGTGTTAGGCAATTCGTATCCGCTGGCAGACATCAGAACCAAGGGTTCAAGAGACTCAACTTCGGTGACGCTGCGTTTCATAGAAAATGATTTCATGTGTGGCATCTTACTGAATTCGTTTTCCGTTTTGACGCTAATGGTATTAGGTATACAAACTGCGTAGAGACATCAGACTCTATGAATTCCGGCGCCTACGTCGAGAAACTTTGTCGCGCCGAATAATCCGAAGAATCAGATGGTGGCAACTGTACCGGCTGTACAGAGTGAGCCGAGATGTTGCTTTTGGGCAACACCCGGTGCGAGCACGAATGACTGCTCAAGTCAGCCTTTTCGCGACCAGCCACTTTGCTTGTGGCAAAAAAAAGTAGAGTTTTTTCCTCAGGTCTGGTCGGGCACGCTGGCAAGGAAGACCTGTCGAACTGCATTAGATTCACCCTGCAACATACCGTGATTCCAGCATATTGCGGGGCCTCATCCGGAATCGTAAACTCAGGCATAGTGCCAGCAGAATACGTAGCGACTTTCCTGGCAAAGAGTAGCGCAAAAAGGGAGTCCGTAGGATGAGCGACTATGAAGAACTCCGGGCATACCAGGAGATGCTGATGTGTTTTGACACGCCAGCCTATATGCAGCGCGCTCAAGCTGTTGAGGGAGCGTGGAACGCTCTGCAAGCCAAATGTCGTCGGCAGCAAACCGAATGGCTCACGATCCCCACAATGCGATTGGGAAAACTTCACGGACTGCTCGGTGGTGATTGGTCCCGCTTCAACATTTTCGAAGCGAAGGATGCTCACGCGCTGTCCACCCTCTTCGAAACCTGGCAGCCAAAGCTCAGATCTTCCGTCAGCCCGGCAACAAATCAACACGAAACCGTCCGAGCCGCAGAGGCCCTGATTTCGTCGTTGCAGAAATTCAACGATCGCTGGTCCGCATTCGTTGAGCAGCTCGACTTCACCGAAGTGAATCAGGTCCGCCAGGGCTACAACGACTACTACGTGCTGGAGAAAGAATGCGTCGTAATCTCACCGCAGGTCGCGCAATGGGGCTTCGAGCCTCTCGAACCAGTAGCGCAAGCGGCCATTTGGGAGCTGTTCCCACTGGTACCTGTGCCACAGAGGCGGTAGATAACTCTACGATAAAAGCCGTGGCTGGGCGGTGAAACGATCAGTCACCCAATCATTCGTACTCCCACTTCATAATCCACGGGTCCTTCATTTCCTTCTGCAGCGACTTCAGTTTTTCCTGATACTTCACCAGCACGTCGTTGTACTTGCGGTCCGTTGCAAGGTTCTTCGATTCATGCGGGTCGTTTTCGATGTCATACAGTTCGAACTTCGCGCGATTGATGTATTCGCCGACAGTCTTTGTTCCATACGGTGCGTCGAGGCTGGTCTGGAACTGTGCCTGCCAACTGGAAGCTGCCCACAGATCAGACGCAAAGGGGTAGGGCAGTTGATGCGCGATGTTCCAGATCAATTTGTACTTGCTGTCACGAACAACTCGCATCGGATAGTACATCTGAATTTCGTGGAACGTGTGCGACGCAAAAATGGTGTCCCAATGCGTGGCATTTGGTTCGCCGAGGATTGAGATCCATGATTTGCCCTGGTAGCTCTTCAGGTCTCGAGGACCGCGGTTGTCACGGTCGGCGTATTCCCGAGCCTTCCAATACTTGTTCGGATCCACCCAATTTTTGGGAGCGTTGGTTTCCGCATTCAGCCCGCCGGCAAAATCCAGCAGCGACGGAGTAATGTCGATGTGACTAATCATCGCGTTCGAAACGACGCCGCGTTTTTCTTCGTACGGATTTCTAACAACGAAAGGCACTTTCAATCCACCTTCGTAGACAGTCGTCTTTCCGCCAGCGAAGGCCATGCCGTGGTCTGCCGTGAAAACAATGAGCGTCTTGTCGTACAAATCGGCTTCCTTCAAAATCTTCACCAGCTGCGCGACACCTCGGTCCACACGTGAACAGGACTGGTAATACTGGGCAAGTTCTTCGCGCGTCTCAGGCGTGTCCGGGAGAAAGTGAGGGATCACCACGTCTTCCGGCTTGTAGAAAACTTCGTCCACTCCCGGGAACGCGCCGTCGTTGGGCTTATTGCCAAAGAGGTCCGGCTTCAGCTCGCGTTCTGAAGTCTTGTCTGTGCCGCCGCCTCGATGAGGATCCGACGTTGCAAAATACAGAAAGAACGGCTTGTCCGAAGAACTGTCTGTGATGAATTCCTGACAGTTGTTCGCCATTTCGACGGCATTGCGGCCGTTGCCGGGAATGTAATTTTCGAAGCGAAACACTTCTTCCGGAGCAACATGATACTTGCCGCATTGCCCCGTACGATAACCGGCGCCCGCCATCACACGAGGCATCGACAAACTGACAACATTGTGCCACGATGAAAACTTATGATACGCGTGCTGATGGCCGTATTGACCGTTGCGATGATTGTGCAGACCGGACATCACAACCGAACGACTGGCACTGCAACTGGCTGTCGTGGCGAAGGCCTGGTCGAAACGCGTTCCGTCTGCAGCGATAGCATCGATCGCCGGGGTCACTGCGACAGGATCGCCGTAGCACCCGAGAGTTGGGCTTTCGTCGTCGGTAATGATAAAGATCACATTCCGTTCCGCGGCAAGCAACTGAGTGGCGAAGAGCACAAGAAGCGTGCTGGCGATGGCTTTTCGTATCATGGTGAAATCGTTTTGCAAAGTTGGTGGAGACATCTTGCGGCGCGTGTGAGGGGTTTTGCGATCAGATTGCGGCCGGTCGAGTAGACAATTGACGAGTGGTATTTGTGGGCGTTGAAGCTTCGTCGGGAGGAGCAAGCGAGTCGCTTGCTCTACGAAAAGAATCAGCCGCCGACGAGTTCGAAGGCTGTCTTCATGGCTGCAGAGGTTGCTGCGCAGGCAGCCTCGTTTTCCATCGCGTTAAGCTTCTTATTGAACGGTTCGCTGCGAACTGGCCCGTCGTAGCCGATGTCCACTAAAGCTCCAAGGAACGCTTTCAGGTCAATGACGCCTGTTGCACTGGGCAATTCGCGCTGCTGGTCGATCTGCTGGTCGATCTCCAGCCCTTTGGGAGCATCATTAAGATCACACGCAACGATGTCTTTGTTGGAGAGAGTTTTTAGATCTTCGACAGTTTCGTGCGATGTGTACCAATGCCAGCTATCAAGAACAAACCCAACATCGTCGGCGCCGATTTCTGCGATGAGGTTCTTTGTTTCTGCCATGGTGTGAATGAACGGGTGTCGCTTCGACGACCACAGCGTCTTAGGTCCGACGTACTCCATACCGAAACGCTGACCGTGATCGCCGAGAACCTTCACACACTCGCGCAATCGCTGCGCGTGCTGACGAAAGTTGTCGACATAAGTCAGTTCATCATGGCAGGGCATCAGCCACGTGCTCACTCGATCAACGCCCGCCTGCTGCATGGCCTTCGCAATCGCTGGCAGAGACTTCAAACCTTCTTGAAACTTTGCTTCGTCCTTCCGAAAATCAACTGGCAGACCGGCAGCCCCCCAGACGATTCCTTTCTTCTTCATCAGCTCCGCAAGGTCTGCCCGACCACTGTCATCCAGACTGGAAAGATAGCCGGAATTGGGCTGCACAGATTCGAACCCGTGCCTGGCAGCCATCTCAATAACTTCAGGCTGACCGCCACTGACACCGATTGCTCCCGGAGTCAGATCCATCGTAAATCGCCGTCTGCCTTCTGCAGTCGAAGACGCTCGTGCTGTGGGCGTTGTCAGCATCGCTCCAACACCAATCGCCAGGGATCGCTTCAACACGCTTCGCCTACTAAGTTCGCTCATCGTCATCTGCTCCAATTTCAAAACTTCGCTTCAATCTACTGGATATAACTATCAGGAGAGCCACAGAAGAACAACTGACTAAGACGATCGAAAATCGGTGAACGTTTCTCAGCGAATCGTGTCCCCGTTGAAATCTGCAATATCAGACAGCCGAATGACTTGCGCCACGTCGCAAGCACGACATGCCACAGAAAAAAGCCGGCAAGCGACGCCGAGCAGAAGAAAACAGCCGTTTAACGCGACTTCTGACAATCCGGCGACTTCTTGTTGACCGACATTTCCGAGACACTCAGCAAACTTTTGCTATCGAAGGCGTCCGAAATGTGATCGCTGCAGCGGCGAATGGCTTTGAGTTTCGGACGGTCATCCGATCTCGCAAACTTCTGCAAGTGAGTGCTGCGCGTCAACTTGTGGATGACCTCGCAGCAAACGGAACGTCTGTCGTGGACGTATCTCCCGAAGAGTTCCGAACCATCAGTACAAGCAGGCACGCATCAGGAGTGGCAGGTGTCGTGATGCAGCAGAGAACCCGCATAGACGACATATCCACTGCTGCCGGAGATCTCTGGCTGGGCCTCAGCGAAGCGCGTTCTGCGGGTAACATTGGAAGCCTGGTCAGAACGGCAAGTGCGGTCGGCGTCAGTGGCATCATCCTGATCGGACAGTCGATCGATCCGTTTTCACCGCCGCTAATCCGCGCGTCGATGGGAGCCATCTTTCGAACTCGCTTTATTCGATCATCGTGGACTTCATTCGCCACGTGGAAACGTCGTCACACGGTTAACATCGTTGGAGCCTGCCCAGGAGCCTCGGTTTCTTTTCGTGAGACAGATTATTCAACGCCAACGGTCATCATGCTGGGGGAAGAACGCAGCGGACTGTCTTCGCGACAACGTCAGCACTGTGGTTCATTTG
The DNA here is from genome assembly GCA_964481505.1 of uncultured Planctomycetaceae bacterium. Classification (GTDB taxonomy): domain Bacteria; phylum Planctomycetota; class Planctomycetia; order Planctomycetales; family Planctomycetaceae; genus Fuerstiella. The sequence continues at coordinate 15,114 of CAYZYB010000020.1, forward strand.
TCCACATCCCGATGGATTCGGAAACGGATTCCCTGAACCTGGCGGTTGCCGGAAGTCTGCTCCTTTACGAGGCCGCTTCCGGCATTGGCAGTGAGGCTCACCAGAGCTTCCACCACGGCCTGGAAGGCGAAGACTCTTCGTAGACCAACCGCATCACTTCCCCTTCGTGCCCAAACTCGGACTTTGAGAAGACCACTCGAATTTTCTCGTTCGCATCTTCACCAATGGTATCGCCATCGGTGATCACCATTCCATTTTCGATCAGATAGTTGCCGAGCCCCATGAAACGATCAACGAGTTCACCGGGAGGTTCCGGCACTTGCTTCGCTTCGAATTCCATGAAACCCAATGCCCGCATGCCGTGAGTGAACCCCGTGCTTACATTCGCACCGTCCATCCCGGCTCGATAATCCACCCACAAATGCAACGGCGGTCCGTGAGGAAGAATCTCGCGCGTGAAGTCCATAAAGATATCGCGGCGAATCAGCTTTGTCGCGTTACCCCAGTAGACACCGGTTGCCTCTTCACAAACGGCAAGCACAGATGCGGTCACTTGAGTCAACAAAGTGGACATGGCAATTTCATCGAGCTCACCCGAAACCGTAACCATCAAATGCGCAGGATGATCTTTCAATTCGGTCGCAGCATCTGGCCACAACATGGCTGTCGCACACGGCCCTTCAAGATCGGACCACGGAATGCCCGCGGGCATCTCGGCCAGCACAACAC
>CAYZYB010000021.1:0-15539 GCA_964481505.1 uncultured Planctomycetaceae bacterium
AATACGCAGCATTTGACTTTCCACAGCGAGCTCGTCGATCAGGACATCGGGTACTGCGTCTATTTGCCGCCGAGCTACAAGAAGAATTCACAACGGCGCTACCCGGTGATTTACAACCTGCACGGTAATGGCGGCAACGAATTCACCAGTCTTGATTCGATAAGAGTGCTCCACGAAGGTATCAGGGCAGGGCGGTGGCCTGAAATGATCATGGTGTTGCCCAACGGCGGACACAGCACGTTTTACAAAGATTCGGCGGATGGTCGCTTTCCGATCGAGTCGATCTTCATGACGGAATTCATTCCGTTTATCGATGGCATGTACCGCACAATCGCAAAGCGAGAAGGTCGCTGCATCGAAGGTTTTTCGATGGGCGGTCGCGGGTCGACTCGACTGGCAGTCAAGTATCCGGAAAAGTTCTGCAGCCTGTTTTGTCAGGCTGGCAACGTTCCTCATCTGCTGGATATTTATGACGAAGCAGAACCGGAGACGCGAAAGAACCTGCTGCTCGGCGAAGATCGAGCCAACTGGGAAGAAGACGACGTGTACGCCGTCTGTGAAAAGAACGTGAAACGCATCAAAGCCAATTTACGAATTCAAATCGCCTGCGGAACAAAGGATGGCGGTCACCTGAAAACGATCCGCGACTTTCATCAGCATCTGGTAAAGCTGAACATCGACCACACTTACATTGAAATCGAAGACCTCGCTCACAAACGCAACGAAATGATCGCTTTGCTGAAACCGATTTGGTTCGACTATCACGTCGAATCGATGAAGCGTGCCGCTTCGGCTATGCGAGGCAAGTCTGCAAAACCGAATCAGAAAAAGTGATTTGTGTGAAAACGAAACGGGGGCCGAAGAACCAGCTTGGCTGATTCTCCGGCCGTTTCGTGTTTAGCGAATCGCTCGCTATTTCACTTCGCAGCAGCCCGTTTCGCAGCATTCACCTATTTCACAACAGGGACCAGCTTCGTTGCAGTCACAGTCCAGGAGACTGCAGACGCAGTCTGGACAGATGCAATCGACGCAGCAGCAGTCAGGTGAACCGTTGCCGAAAGATGCGAACGCAAAAACGGATGATGTAGCCAGCACGGCTACAGACAGGAATAACTTCTTCATGGGATTAGCTCCAGAATTCAGAATGTTCGAAAGTAAATACGGAACAATTCCGGGGAGCTAATTTCTCCAAACACAAAGTGTCGCCAGACGTCGGTGAAGAGGTGGCGGGGCGTCGCTACAGCAAACAGTCAGTGAGGCTGTGTTTGCGGACGAGGATCCCAAATCTGTCATCGCAACGACAGCGGTTGCGAACCATTCCTGCTGAGATGTCTCGCGACTTTCGGAACGGTCCGCCGGGGAGGTTGGTAATTGCTGACAACATGTCCCGCTTCCGCAGCACTGCCCACTTGCAAGGCGATTCTCCAGAGTCGGTGCGGCGGCTGATGTGCAGCACGTTGCCGCGGCTGCAGCACAGCAAGGGGGAACAGCTTGCGCGGTTTCCTGGTCAGCCGCTTTGCCGGGGTTGCAGCAGCAGCAGCAGCAAACCAGTGCCATTAAAGGTCGCAACAGCAGACAAAGACTTCCGAGAAGTCCGAATCCGATTCGAGTTGCTGACGATGGCCGGTTCATAGGGAGAATTATTCGACGTTCGCCCGGTACTGTCAACGTCTGATTAGCGAAGACTTGCGGGCGTTTCGCGGAGACACACAATCGATGGTGACTAAACGGGTTGAGTGCCGTGGTTATCGCGGGACTACTGAATAGAACTCCTTGAGATGTCGCTTTTGCGCACAGCGGTTCATATTCTTCCAACCGCCGCGTGGGAACTCGAATCGACTGGTGGTGCGTGCTGCGTCATTCCCGCAGACGATAGAAATTGACTCGGTTAAAGACGGCCGCGAGGCCACAGTCGATGAGCGGGATTCCCAAAATAACTGCTACGAGCAGATAGGTCAGAACATCTGTTTGTCCAGCTGAATCGCCTGGACCCAGAAAGTGTGCTGCCAGGAACATCGTTGGAATCATAAGGCAGAGTGCCGAGACTGTCCGAACAATCGGATGCTGGGAAAATGCGAAAACTGGTTCGCGCCGATCAACGCCAACCCTTGTACACAGAAACTCATAGAGCCCTTCCAGCTCTTCGTTTTCTCCATCCTCTTCCAGCAACTGATGGGCGAATCGTATCGCAGTCTTTTGGTCGTTTTCATCCAGAGCGGTTTGTAGATTTTTACGCAACGCAGTCAGATGCGCATCGTGCATTTCCGCGGCCGCTTGTGCGGCGTCCGCAGCAGCTTTTTCTTCGCTCGAAAGCGTCTGCTGGATGTATGTTTGAAACGACTCTGAAGTTGACGACATTTCAGGCGGCCCGCTGATTCGCTCACTGCTCAAGTTGTAAGGATTGCGTAGAGCCCCATTTAACGGCAAAGTGTTCACGGTCGCAACCGAATCCCGGAGCTTCGGTGGATTGTGGACAAAATTCAGTTGCTATCGATTGTTTGAAGCCACAAAGCCATTCTTCTCTCAATCAGAGCTAGACACAATGGATGGCTGATTGCTCTATTCTGCCTGCCGAATTTCTTTTAGCACCAGTGGATGCAGCGTTGTGTTCGAAGCGAGTAGTCCCGACTTTTGCATCGGTAGTGGGCTTCCGTCGCAGGTGGTAACCTGTCCGCCTGCTTCTTCGACCAGTAGTCGGCCGGCGGCAAAATCCCATAGGCCAAGTTGGTATTCGAAGTACGCTGAAAATTGACCGGCGGCAGTCATTGCCAGGTCCAGCGACGCGGCTCCAAATCGACGAATGCCATGAATCTGCTGCCGGAAGAGGCGGTTCATGGATGCAAGTGTGGCTTCCATTTCGGCACCTCGATCGTAGTAGAAGCCGGTTGCGATTACTGCGTCATTCAGACCTTTGGCGGAGCAAACTGAGATTGGCTCATCGTTCAGAAACGCACCTCCGCCTCGAGTAGCCGTGTACCAGTCGCTGCGAATCGGATTGAACACGACGGCGGTTTCTGCGACGCCATTGTGATAGTAGGCGATCGAAACGGCCCAATGCGGAATGCCGTGTGCGAAGTTCGTTGTGCCGTCCAGAGGATCGATGATCCACAGATGTTCGGCTTCGGTGCTGTCGCAGTTTTCTTCTTCACCGAAGACGCTGTGGTCGGGATAGGCGTTGCGAATGATCTCTGCAATCGCTCGTTCTGCGTTGATGTCTGCATCTGAAACAAGGTCGACGCTGGCCGACTTTGTTCGCATGACGACGCCGTTGTTGAAATATTCTGACAACACGTTGCCTGCAGAAATCGCTGCCTGTCTGGCAATGTCGGGAGTGTTCACGGGAAGGTTTGTTTCTGTCGGAAGGTGCGGTTTTGGTACGGCAGACTGGCGTTTGAGGGGCGCCGTGGCGTAAATTTCGCGTTCCTGCCGATGTGAAGCAAGCCGCGTATTAGACTCAGCGCCGACTTCTCATAAACGAACCTCCGGATCTCAAGGCCACCACTATGACATTGAATCGCCGCAATTTTCTGGCTTCCACGGCTGTTGCTGCTGCCGCGGCTCGTCTGCCGCCCGTCGCATCAGCTGCTGTTACAACGCCAGCGCCTTTGGCGGATTCTGTTCGATACTGCTTGAACATGAGCACGATTCGTGAGCAGACGGATGACATCAAAGAACAGATTCGGATCGCTTCGGAAGCTGGCTACACGTGCATCGAACCTTGGATGAATCATCTGGAGAAGTACACGAAGGCGGGAGGCAGTCTGTCGGATCTCAGGAAGAGGATCGATGACGCGGGGCTGACGGTCGAAAGTGCGATTGGATTTGCGAAGTGGATTGTCGACGATGAGTCTGAGCGTACTCAGGGTTTGGAGCAGGCGAAACGTGATATGAATGTGCTCGCACAGATCGGTGGCACTCGCATCGCAGCACCGCCAGTGGGAGCTCACCGTGGCGGGCCAAAACTGGATACGTTCGTCATCGCAGACCGCTATCGCGCGCTGTTGGAAGTTGGTGACGAAACCGGCGTGGTGCCGCAGTTGGAAGTCTGGGGCTTCAGTACAAACCTGTCGCGTTTGGGGGAATCAGTGATGGCATGTGTCGAAGCCAGTCATCCCAAGGCCTGCCTTCTGCCCGACGTTTACCACATCTTCAAAGGCGGTTCTGATTTCGGCGGTCTCGCACTGCTGCACGATGATGCCATCCAGGTTTTTCACATGAACGACTATCCGGCTGCACCAGACCGCGCCGCGATGAATGATTCGCACCGCGTTTATCCCGGTGAAGGGGTCGCTCCGCTGTCGAACATTTTGAACATGGTTTGCGGCAACGGTCGAAAGATCGTGCTGTCGCTGGAACTGTTCAACAAAGAGTATTGGAAGCAGGACGCGTTGGAAGTCGCGAAGACTGGTTTGGCGAAGATGAAGGCGGCAGTGGCATCGGCGTAGAACCGGTCCCGGCGGGAGCTCCGCAGCCTGTTTGAGCGACTGCGCGGAAAATTTGAAAGTCGCACCCACAGCAAGCGGACGTTTTGTTGTCAGACTCTAACGCTGCCACCAGCGTTTTTTTCTGGCGGGCGGAGCTTCGAACGAGGCCGGTTGTGCGGCGGGTTTGCTGAACGAAATCGGCGTGTCCCAATCGGGTTCTTCAACGTCTGTGGGTGCTTCGCTGATGGCTGTGCCGTCCAGCATTCGCTGGGAACGTTCCGCGAAGGCGGACCGATTCTGTTCATTCGATTGATGGAACACTGGCGTCTGCAGTGTTGCGCGTGGCAATGGAGCTCGACCAGAAGAATAAGGGGCAGCTGGATGCTGAGCCATCGCCTGATGACGGACAAGGTCTCCGATGTCGACAACCTTGACGTGTTTGTCCGGCATGTGCCAATACTGATCCGGCAGGTGAGGATTGGTTTCGATGCCATTGAATGAGAGCGACAATTCTGTGTCAGTTTGCGGAAAGCTGAGCTTCACATGGCTTGGGATCAGATGACCGCTATTTCGCTGATGTCGATTTAATTCTGCACTCACCAGCGTGTTGCCGCGCCCGTCGTAGACCGCGTGTTCGCGAATCACGCCCTGCAGTGCATCGATTCTGATGACGCGTCTCAACGAACGTCCGTCCGCACTCTGGTGGTCCGCCGTCAGATAGATTTCGGGTTTGCCGGAGGGGTCGGTGCTGAGTTCGTAGTTGTTGGCATCCAGGGGCGTGATTCCCAGGACCAGCATCAGCCAGTTGGGGTCAATCGACGGGACGCCGAACTGCGTTTGTTGCAGCATGGCCGTGTCTTCGTGTTTCCACTTCAACACTTCTGAGCGGCCGGGCTTCAGATATACCCAGCAGTGGTCGGCGTTGGATCCCAGATCCGCTTTGACGATGAGGTTGTCAGCTGTCAGTCGAAAATACTGCGGAGACTGACAGGCGATGTAGCCGCTGAGTCGCTGGTCGGGGACACCTGGCAGCCTGGCATGCAGCTTGGTCGACATGCACCGCCAGGCATTGAGGTCGGCGTTCTGCTGATTCAGGTGATCGACTAAATCGGCACGACTAATGTTCAAAGGAATCACGGGGTCGCGCTGAACGACGTTACGTTGTGTTCGGGCGGTTGACTGACAGCCAGTCACAATAATCAGGCAACAGATGGCCAGCGCAGCGCGGAGGCATTGCCGTACGACTGGCGACAATGGTGCGTGCGACGCTACGCCGGTTGGCGTCGTCGGAGTGCGTTTTGGTTGTTGATGTTGGTTGGTCATTCTCTGATTTTGTCTGGCATTCGACGGGGCTTCCGTTTGCTCGAGTCAACGCTATGCAGCCATTGTTTCATCCGCTGTTCCGCCAAATAGCTGATCCTGTAGTTGCGCAATCTGGTCGTCGGTCAGCTCGCGTTCCATAACCTCAAATGGTCCTTCGCCGCCGGTGCCAATGAGTTTCATTGCAGGCGTATCGTCGATTTCGATTGAGTCTTCCAAAATCAGTCGGCGCTTCCTCAGCAGCAGCAGCGCGAGAACGTATTGGTAGTCCTGTTCTGTCTTGTTTGGCGATTCGCACAGTTGCACAAAGTAGTCGAACAGTGAATCTGCATCGATCTTACGTTTGCCGGCATCTGCGTCTGCTGGCACTTCGCATCGCCAGTGGCCGATAGAATCTTCGGGAGCGCCGTCCCACGACGCTGTTGAATAGTCCAGACGGCTGATCTTGCCATCGACTTCTATGAGCACCGACCAGCATTGCTCGCCCGGGACCAGAGGTTCGCCAGTGGCGGCGCAGTTCTTTGAAATTGGCCGGATGTTGTAGTCCATGGCTTCCTTGCCGGATTCCAGGTGAGATGCAAACGCGTTGAGTCCAACTCAATCACAGCCATGCGTTTCGGTACATGTTACATTCCGGAACCGTTGAGCAGAGATGGTACGAGAATCGGCAGAATTGGCCAAGACAAGGTTTGGAATCTGTAGGCTTTATCGGCTGCGATTGGTCTGATTTCCAGAGAATCACGAGCACGATAGGTTCGTTCACCAACTGTCGCTCGATGTCAAAAGGCAACGGGCACGCTATCGGCAATGGAAACCGGCCGCAAAATCCCTTTTAACCATCACGTTGCGCAGAGTTCCCAATGCTCCTTGATTGAAACGTCTTATCGAAGCTGTTCAGTACGACTCAATTGCCCAATAATCGGCCGCTTGGTTGTCTTACCGTTTGACCGTGTGAGTTCAGGTGGCATGTAACAGAGTCAGGCGAAAGTCATGACGCTACAGTCCTTTTGGCTGTGGTGTCTGGGTCAACAACCACCGAAAGGCATAATTATGATGAATTTGAAAGCACTGACTCTGCTGAGTCTCACAATAGCATTGGCGAGCCCAGTGTTCGCCCAGCAGTTGGCATTGTCCATTCCGGCGCCGATTCCTCAGGAACGCGTCTTTTCTTCTGAAGGCCAGGCCGCTCCAATTGCGCCGATGCCCGCTTCCGATCCCGCTGCTTCTATGGACGCCACGTTCAGCGAACCGTTTCATGGTGAAATTGTTCCGGGACCGGTTTATGTCGAAGCCGCTCCTGAACCGTTGTTTACCAGAGTGAAGTACGTTGACAAACGTGAAATGCATCCCTGTGCGGTGACAAAGATCGTTCGAGTGAACGATCCCTGTGCCTGCAAAGGGGCGTGTGGTCAGAAGTGCGTTTATATCCAAATCTGTGTGCCCCCCTGTGACTGCGAAGAGGACATCCGCTGTCGTCGACGCGGCGATCGTGTTCGTTACGACTACGGCAAGTACAAAGTTGATATCCGCGTACGCAAAGGTTACATCGTTGTGGACTATCAGAAGTAAGACAGCAGAATAGCTGTTTGCCACCCAGGCATTTTTGGAAACGGACAACATCACAGGAAGCAGCATTCTCGCTGCTTCCTGTTTGCATTTGAACGCATGAAAAGTCGATCAGACGATTGATACGGATATCTGATCCCGAAACTCGTTATACGGTTTGGGCTGGCGTCTTGAGAATTCCCGGCCATCCCGTCAAGATAGTCAAACGGTGTTGAAGGCGCGAATGTCAGGTCGGACTGAGAATCGTGTCGCCATCGTTAAGTTGCCTGCGTTGTTCGGAGAGAGTTTCTCCGTTCATTTGAATTCTGTTCCGAGCGTTCGCTCATTCTGATTGCGAGTCTGTTCGCAGAGAGAGTTTTGATATGGATTTGCCAACATGTCCGTCTTGCGGTCAGTCCGTTCTGGATGACGATGCTCAGGACTGCCCGTTCTGCGGTGCGGCCATGGACGGATCTTCAGGCGGCAAAACGTCGGCCCCGACTTCAGATGCCGCGGCGGCAGAACCAAAGAAAAAGAAACCAGCCAGGAAGAGCGATCCGGATAACGATGATCCCTTCGCAATCGCTCAAACTCCGAGCACTCAGAAAGTGCTGTCGTGTGCTCCAAAACCAATGAAAGGGCGACTGCATCGTGTGGTCTGCCCGATGTGCGACACACAGGGCTTTATCCCAAAGGGAGCCGTCGGTCGCCAGGTGCGGTGTGCAAACAAACAATGTCTGGTACCGGTATTCGAAGCAGAGGGCAAAGAGAAAGACAAAACTCCACGAGCTCCAGCGCGCGTCAGTGACAGTGAGTCTGCTCAGAAGAAGAAGGCCGTCAAAGCACCTTCGCAAAAGAATCCGATGATCATGTACGGCGTCGTTGGTGCCGTGCTGCTGGCGTTGACGTTGGGATTGGTGGCCTATCTGAACAAGCCACCTATCGACAAACTTGGGCCGGCGAATATTTCAATGCCCGAATACGTGGAGGACGAAGAACCGGCCACTGTACCGTCTGGCGAAGTGGAAACCCCGGTTGTCGTGGACTACCGATCCAAAGCAACTGCTTTGGTTGATGACATGATCAACCATGCTCGCGAGACCAGTGGCAACAGAGACAAGCCGCTCTGTCGTCGTCAGACGGGGGATGCCTTTCTGCGATTGGGGCTTAACGCAAAGGCAGATGCCGAGTTCGCTCAGATGGACAAGATCTCGTCCGGAGCCGGCCGCGACACGACTTTCTACCGCATCGCTCCATTGATGACGAATTACTGGCAAATGGTTTCCGCGGGGGATTCGGCAGCTGCGGCGAAACGTTTGGATGAGGCGAAACAATTGGCGGACGGTATTCCAAAGTCGGGGCTTTTGGCAGTGGAAGCTACAGTCAATCTGGCGTCTGCATTAGCACAATCGGGTGACAGTACGGCGGCTCAGGCACTGATCGAAAGTAAGCAGCCGGATCCCACGGTGGCTTTGCAGTTAGACGCCGTTCGTCATGGGGCCTGGGGTGCTTCGACATTTGCATTAGCGGATTCCGGACAGAAATCGGTCCCTCCCGGAACAGTGTTCGCCTGGCATGAGCCACTCATATCAGCCGTTGCCCTGCATCTTGCTGCTCGAGCGGACTGGGATGCAGCGATTGCCTGGGCGAAAGCGCAGAAAGAAACTCGCACGATTTCTGATTCACTTGCGATCATCGCGGATCGCATGATGACGACTGATGCAGCATCTGAAATACAGCAGAAGGTGATTGCGGCGGCCGAAGCCAGCGGGCCGGAAACAGCTCTTCGCACCGTTGCAGTACTGTCGCAGAAAGCGAACCCGGCGCTGTGGGAAAAAGCGAAGAGACTTCGCAGTGCACTGCCTGCAGAAAAATCGACGGCTCCGAAGACGATTGAAGAAATCATGACGTCAGCCAGCCCGGATTTCGCGAAGAACCAGCTCACCGCGGAAGCATTAGCCGATTTTGCGATTGCGGCCGCTGGCAACGGTGATGCGTCAGCTGCGACAGAAGCTGTTCAGTCGATCTACCAGACATTGGTTTCGCAGATCGCTCCGACAGCCGAACTACGGAGTGCTTCCGGCGAATTGGAAAAACGTGAGGATGATGTGAAAGCACGGGTCGCCAAGGAGTTGTCTTTAACGCCTGGCAGTCAGGAGATTCGTGCTCGGTTTTTGTCGTATCGTCGTGGTGTCGATCGTCAGGCAGCGGCGGCAGAAAAGCGCCGGATGGTAATGTTGCAATCGCTGTGTCGTGTGATTCGCGGTGGAGGATTGTCGGCGGTAAAGACGGCATTGGCTGCTGAAAACGGAATGCTAAAGCAGGAAGTCTGTGTTGATGACCTGAAAGGAATGTTGTCTGTCGCTGCCGCGTCAACGGGAGAATCGTTTGCAGAAATTAACTCTGAAGGCGCAGACCTGCGAGTCCCAATCGCTCGCGTAGATCCGTTGCCGGAAACGAAAATTGTGAAGGCTCTGGTCGCTGCGTGGGCAGAGTTTCTTTCGTCCAAAAGCAGCAGTGCCGCCACGAAACTGGAACAAGTGGTCGGCCTGGCGGGTGTCCGGTCCGCGAACGCGACCTACATGACGGAGCTGGCAAGCTTGAAGGCAACTTCGGCGACAGATCAGTTTGACGCTATTGGAAAGTTCAAAGACCAGCGGTGGCGTGAAGTCTTCCTTGAATTGTCCACGCGGATCTTAACGGAGCGCGGGATGATGGAGGACGTTCAGGCTGCTGTAAGTAGCGTTGCGAAAACTCCGACGCAAAGAGTTGCCGCACTGCACGGAATCGTCAGTGGCGCAGTGACGCTGTCAAATTCTCAGCCTGCTTCAGAATGAATCGCGGCCCGGAATCTTTTAATTACCGCGATGGCTGAATGAACAGCTGGTGCAATGAATTCTGACCAACGCGATAGCCGGGCAGCAGTTTTGATGTTTGCGTCTGTTGTTGACGGAATGCAATTTTCTTTTCGTTGCCATTGATTATTACTGTGGCTTCACCGGAAAGCGAGAACTGCAGGGTCATGTCTTCGAACAGCGGCCGCTGTTTTTTTTGCGGTGGTTGGGCGGCTGGATTGGTCGCTGGAGTGTTTTCAGATTCCGACTCAGAATCTGGCGGCGATTCCTGCGGAAGCGCGACATGCGCTTCTCCTTCAAAGGAGTCAACTGTCACTTTCACGTCTGAAAATCGTATCACATCGTGAGGCGCCTGCAGCATGGCCGAATCTGCTGGAAAGTGTCGTGGGTTTCCAGAGATCTTTAGCGAAGTGAGTGGCCCTTCAGTTTTGCCGGTTTCGCATGTGGCAATTGTGTGAACACGTCCCATGAGCCCCAACGAAGCGTCGTGAATGCGTTCCTGGCTTTTTTGTGTTTTGAATGTCTCAGGCGACCCGCCGACGAAAAACGGATGGCTGATCCACGATCGAAATACATCTTCTGTGATCCCCTCGACACCGAATCCGTGGCTGGCCTGGTGAGCGTCCAGCATTCGTCGAAGGGCATTTTGGTGGTCCAGCACTTTCGTCACAACGCCGGTGGGATCTACTGTCATGAGCACCATCAGCGATTTCAGGAGATTGGCCTTTCGACGTGCACTGCTGTCGGTTTTGCCGTCGACCTGACGATCACCTCCGACCACTCGCACCTGAACACCAATGTCTCCACTCGCCAATACACCTTGCACACGATATTCGAAGATGAGGGTGTCTGTGATACGCGTTGTTGTTTCGGCGTCGTCATCCAGCTGTACCGTGGTTTGACGGTCGATCTTCGTTTGCACGCGAAAGAAGTCTCCGCGCTGCATGCCCCACAGCGTTTTCTGAGCGACGGCCTGTGAACCGAGACCGGTGATCGTCAGTGCGATAAGAACCAGGCCATGGGTTAATCGTTGCATCAGCTGACTTCGTCGAGAACCTGTTCAGACACGAAAATAGGCAGGGCTGGATCATAATGAACCGATAGCGCGACGGCGTCACTGGGCCGACAGTCGATTTCCAGCACCTGATCTTTGTGCCGTACTTTCAATACAGCAAAATAGGTGTGGTCCTTCATTTCTGTGATGACCACTTCCAATGGTTCGCCACCCAGCGAACCAATCACAGACCGCAGTAAATCGTGTGTGAGGGGCCGGAAGGGCGGGTCTTCGAGCAGTCGGCGGTTGATGATTCCCGCCTCAAATTCTCCGATAAGAATCGGAAACGTGCGCGTGCCATCTACTTCGCGGAGATAGATCGCCTGTTGATCGTTGATCTCGGAAACGATCACACGACAAAGTTCCATTCTGGCCGTCACGGTCATACTTTCTTCTGATTCAGTCGACGATGTTTTCGCCGCGGCGGCAATTCGGGCTGCTTTCGTCCTGAACTGCCGCTGTGGGTCCAGCGTTTGCATCAAGCCGTTACGGCAGGCGACGAACTTTCAAGTTGCGGAACGACACTACGCTTTTCGGGTCATGTGCCTGCAGGGCAAATGTTCCGGCGCCCAGGCGACGTTCGAAGTTCTTGTCGGCAGCTGGTTTGCCTTCTGGTTCTTCGTAGTCGACCGTTACTTTGTCGTTGATCTTGATGATGACGTGACGGCCTTCGACCTTGATGTAGGTCTTGTACCATTTGTTGTCTTCCACCAGACCTTCCAGGTCTTCCGCACCGACATTGACGGTGCTGTACAAGCTGCCTGTTTTCTTGGGGTCTTTGTGAGTGATGTTGACCTGGCATTCGTAACCATATTTTGGCCAGCCTTTTTCCTGCACTTTGGTGTGAAAGTAGATACCCGCGTTACTGCCCGGTGCGGTCATGGCTTCGCATTCGAATTCGAAGTTCGTAAACGGTTTGTCTTCACCAACGTAAAACAAGTGGCTGCGTTCGCCGGAACACTGCAGGTTGCCGTCAACGATATTCCACGAATCCATATTTTCGGTTTTCTTCCAGCCATCGAACGACTTGCCGTCGAACAGCATTTTCCATTCGCCACCTTTGCCGCCAGCCACATCTTGTGTACCCGGAAGATCACCCGCTTTGATGAGGTCGCCAAATGCTTTGCCTTTTATGGCACTGGCAGCCGTTTCGGTTTTTTCCAGAGCCGCATTGATTGCGTCTACGTCTTTGACGTTTGTTTTGCCCAGTGCTTTTCCAAGTGCCGCACCGTAGTTGTTCCGCTGTTTTTTGTCCTTAACCGGATGGCAGGCGGCGCACGACAGTTTTCCATTCTTGCCGTGTTTGGCTGCGAGGTCGGAGTATTTCGCAGTCATCGCTTTGTTGTACTGCGGTCGAGCGGAAGCCTCCGGAATTGCAAGCAGGATCAGGGTGGCGAGGCAGCTTCCTGTGACTATGATTTGGAAAGAGAGTTTCCGATGCAGCATTTTGATTGTCTCCGAGAGGCGTCGTTGTGCGGTGGGATGCGAGAAATGAAGGACGGCCGAAGGAGGCGTTTGGAGACTTCGTTCACATCGAAGTTCCAGCCACCTGTCCTGTGCTCAGGTTACGCAACAGACGCTGCCGATTCTACTCTGCCGCATCAGGATCGACGTGGTTTGCCTAGACTTCAACCCATCGACGCAATGCGGTTGCGTTCGACTCTCGGAATTGAGCATAAAACCTAGAAATCGCTGCCGAGTGGATTCTGCGGCTGGAAACCGGGCAGGTTTCGAAGTTGCGCTCCGCTGGCAGTCATCAATCGGGTGTAAACGCCACGATCGATGTCTTCGCTCAGCGTACGCGTTGCGCCACTGACCATCACGCAGTTGACGGTCCCGGAATGGTTCGAAGAAGGGAACGGTGTGCGCTCGCCATTGTTCCGCATCGCGTTGGGAAGTCCATCCACTGGCAACAGCAACGGAGGGCTAGAGAAGGTCGCTCCGGTGGATGTGGTGGAGTCAACAGCGTAAACGAATCCGCAATTGCTGACCGTAGGGTTCGACCAGGTTTGCGCCCAGCCTGCGTTGATGTTTTCTGTCAGGAGAATGGTCTGGTCGAGGCCGTCGTAAATCGAGTTCATGGTCTGACTATTGTTTTTGCCCTGAACCTCAAGCCACGAAACGCCGGAGTCTCGCGTGATTTCTGCGTCGTCGCTGTCAAAATAATTTGGGTCAGCAATGCCCGGATAGTTTGCGTCGCCATCCCAGTCGAATGGAGCGATGTCGTGTGCATGAACCTCTGTCTGGACAGGTAAATTGCCGCCGTCAATTGCGGCGTCGTAGGCATCGAGAACAGACATGGCGGCATAGCCCGTGTTGATGACGTAGCTTAAACCTCCAGGCTGATCGACGGCGGAATCATCGTCCGGACACACCAGCACTGCCATTTTCGTTTGGCCGAGGCTGACGTTGACCGTACTGCTCGCTGAAGCGGCGTTGTCCCAGCGATCAAAGATATCCTGACGATCCATCTCCGCCAAACACGTCACCACCCAGTTTGTCCCTGCGGTGCCTCCGGAATTTTCACACTCTGTGTTACCAGCGTTGGCCGGTGTTCCCGGCGGCGGCGGGATTGGGACGAATTTTGCGTACGCCGGAATCTTTCCGTTCATCTTGGTGGCATTGCCGATGACTGCCAGGCCCACGTTTCTGAGTCGGTTCAGACATTGGGTTCGCCGTGCCGCCGCACGAGCACTCTGAACGGCGGGCAGGATGAGGGACATCAATGTGGCAATGATTGAAATCACGACCAGCAATTCGATGAGCGTAAAGCCCTTGTTTTGTTTGCGAATCGGCCTGAGGCGTTTCATTTCGATGCTTCCAGGGTGGTTGTTGAATGGGTTTATCTTTCCCCATTCGCGTTGCATCACCGGTGTCGCAAGCGGTTTTCTTCAGGCAGGAAAGGCCCGCTCTTGCTGCAGCATGGATTAGGGGATGCCTTCACAAACGCCGGGCCCTCGCGACCTTCCGTTGGAAATTGCAGGAAACCTCAAATTTGCTCAGAAATCAGACCACTGGTGCTTTATCCAGCCACAAGCCATGGCGCGATCACAAGTGCCGTTACCGAAACGAGCTTCAACAGAATATTGAGAGCAGGGCCAGATGTGTCTTTGAATGGATCTCCGACAGTATCGCCGACAACGGATGCGGCATGGGCGTCGCTGCCTTTGCCGATCGTTTCGCCGTTCACGACGACCTGACCTTCGATCATTTTCTTGGCGTTGTCCCATGCTCCACCAGCATTTGACTGGAAGATCGCCATCAGGACTCCACTGACTGTGACACCCGCCAGCAGCCCGCCCAGCATCTCTGCACTGCCGAGGAAACCCGTGAGAATCGGAGCGACAATCGCCAGCAGTCCAGGCAACACCATTTCTTTGAGTGACGCCTTCGTCGAAATGGCGATGCACTTGTCGCACTCCACTTTCTCAACCGCGTCTGCCATTGTTTCCCGGTCTTCTTTTGACCACTCGTCCTGTGCAATTTCTTTGTTGCTGGTGAGCAGGTCGAGAGCCTTGCGCAGTTCCGGGATGTCGGAGAATTGTCGTCGTACTTCCTTAATCATTTTGCGAGCTGCTCGGCCAACAGCCTGCATGGCCAGCGCTGAAAACAGAAACGGCAGCATGGCGCCCAGTAACAATCCAGACATCACGATCGGGTTGGCAATGTTGATGCTGTTCACTTGAGCTGTTTTCATGAATGCAGCGAATAGTGCGAGCGCTGTGAGCGCCGCCGAGCCGATGGCAAAGCCTTTACCGATGGCTGCCGTTGTATTGCCGACAGCGTCGAGTTCGTCTGTTCTTTCGCGAACTTCCGGCGGCAGTCCCGTCATTTCTGCGATGCCGCCCGCGTTGTCAGCGATGGGGCCATAGGCGTCAACTGCCAACTGAATTCCAGTGTTCGACAGCATTCCTACCGCGGCGATGGCAATGCCGTATAAGCCGGCGATCTGATGGGCGCCGATGATTGCAAACGCGATAAGCACGATCGGAATTGCCGTCGACAGCATACCGACGCCGAGTCCGGCGATGATGTTAGTGGCGGCACCTGTAACGGATTGCTCCACAATTTCGCGAACCGGTTTCTTGCCGCAACCGGTGTAGTATTCTGTGACGAGCCCGATCAGGATTCCGCAGCCCAGGCCAATCAGTGTGGCTCCAAAGACGCCGCCACGCGTCAGTGTCTGTCCATCGAACTGCCAGGTTTCCGGCATGATTCCCATAATGATGGCCAGGCTGGCGATCAGCATGAATCCGGCTGCCACCAGTTCTCCACGATTCAAGGCGCGCTGCGGGCTGGTGGAATCGTCAACGTGCACAAAGAAGGTTCCGACAACCGACG
>CAYZYB010000022.1:0-15457 GCA_964481505.1 uncultured Planctomycetaceae bacterium
GTGTTGTAGCAATCCCGATATCTCCAATACGTAACCCCTGCACGACGACTTCTGTTGACTGGCGTTCGTGCAGAATGATGGCTTCGCGAGCGTAGACTTCGGTTTTTGTTTTCGGCGGGCGATCGCCAAGTTCTTCGACGACTTCCTGAGCCCACTTCAGGCGAGCGGCCGTGGGGACGCGATACTTGAGTTGCACGCGTGCTTCTGCCATGGCGACATCTGCAGTGGGATCGTAGTCGATGGATTCGTACGCTTTTTCGGTCATGTGCTGCAGGCCGGTCGCGAATTCATCGATGGTGGGGTACGGATCCCATTCAGCCTCCGGCTTTGTGTAGTCGCGTCGCCAGATGTCGCCGCTACAGCCGTGAGACATGGCGGCGACGAAGGGCGGATGCTTGTCGTCTTTGTGACCGAGGCTTTCCTGCAGACCGTCGCAGTAGATGCCGAAGTAGTCTGCGGCGAGTGGTTTTTGACCGGAAAAGTAGTGCATCGAAAAATTCGCCAGCAGCGCGATCGGTCGTCCGTTGGTGGCCTGGAGCGAAATGATGGACAGGTCGGGATCTTCGGGACCGGATTCACCGACGACGTCGTCCCACACTCGCCCCGCATGCATGTTGGCTCGCACAGTCATGTCGCCGAACGGGTCTTCCTGCAAGCGGTCGGGGCGGCGAATCCAGCGGCGCAGTGCGGTGAAGTCGGCTGCATTTTCGACCGCCCAGCCAACCCTGGCCGGCTCAAGATTCTCTTCTGCTCGAACAAGTGCTTCGACAATGCCAGCACGCAAAACAGGCTGGTAGGTTTCGTCGGCATCGGTGCCGAGGCATCCCATTGAAGCGGGAGCTGTATGAGTGTGCGTGGCAGAAATCAGGATGTGATCGGGTTGGATCTGTGTTTTTCTTGACGCTAGCAACTTCGCTTCGTCGAGCAACGGTCGTCCCATCATGCAGCTGTCCACAACAACGATACCGATGCGCTGGCCGCCGCCGTCGACGACGATCGCTCGGGCGTTGATTGGTGTGACGACATCACTGGTCGAACGACTCGACATACCCCCGTTCACCAGCACCGGAAACGAAGTCGGCGAAACGTCGACGATCGCTGCGCCTGCTTTCAGTTCGCCTCGGGCGCCGTTGGCCAGAAGCGGTGCAGCGATTAACAGTGACACAACAGGAAAACAGACTCTCATCGATTGGCTCCTTCAGGGATCACAACGTCGCGGACGGGCCTCGTCATCTTTGTAAGGCGGTGATGGCTGCTCGTCAATCGTAGGGGAATTGACCGGCGCCAGTCCGGGCTGGACTGAATTCGCCAAGACGCATCGCGCGATCAGCACGTTGTCTGGCCGCAGGAAGAGCGATGTTGCCTTTTCGCAACACAGTCTCAAAACAACTTTATTCATCCGGGGTTCTTCTGAATCTAACGCTGATACCGGAAAACACGGCACAACCTCGACTGGATTGTCCGGTAGCTTGAAACGCTTCTGTTTCCGCGCTGATTCTGTTTTCGCGCGGAAATCCTCCTTTTGCTAATTGAGGTTTCTCACATGCCAGGCACGCCACGAGATTGTCAACGACTCGAAATCGAAACGCTGGAACAAATGGTACTGATGTCCGCCAGCGGAGCGGATTCCGATGTTAACCTGGAATGTGTCGACGACATGCCCGCTGAGCTGGTGGTGGAGGCAGGGGAAATCGTTGAAGAAGCGAGTGGAGGAGAGGCGTCGGAGAGCGGCATCGCGCCCGAGTTCCTGCAGGAGACTCTTGCTGACGTTGGGCTGACTGAACGAGATCTCGAGTCAGTATTCGACTTAGGGGAAGAGGAAGAAGGGGCGGTCGCGGAAGCGGTTGAGGCTGGCTTTGAGGCGTTTACGCTCGATGGCTTCGAAGATCTCACGGAAGAAGAAATCATTACGTTGCTGTTGGATTTTGATCCCCCACCAGAATTAGAGGGCGCGGTGTTGCTGGAGGATCTGTTTTTACCGGATGATGTTTCGGCACCAAACGAATCGGCGTCTTCCGGACCTGTAGGAGGCTTTGGGCCCGATGGTGATTCGATAGATGGAGAAGGGCCGGCCGAAGAATCGGCTGATGAACTGCCACTCGAAGACCCTGATGCTGCAGTATCAATCGGGTTCGGTACTGCAGAGGGCTCGCCCGCTGAAGGGCCAGGTGGAGAAGTTATAGAAGTGGGGCCGTCACCGTTTGAGGCTTTCGAAGCGGAAGACGGGACTGAGCCAGGCCAGGCGGCAGAATCGTCGGTGACGTCAGAGGGTGGATCTGGTGATGCCCCTGATCTCGAAGACGTTCTGATTTTGCCGAACGATGTCGTTGAGTTCGATGATTCGGAGGCTGTTGAAGAAGGCATCACCGATGAAGTGAATGTCGTTTCGATCGGTGAGGTTGACGGTGAGATAGATGAGGGTTTTGTTATTCCGTTTTTCGAAGAGGAATTTACCGCAGAACAAGATGGTGAGCCGATTGAGGAAGTTGGCATTGGGGAGGAAGCCTCGACAGAAGAGCTGACCGAGGATTCTGAAGAGGATTCCGAAGAAGAATCTGAAGAAGAATCTGAAGAAGAATCTGAAGAAGAATCTGAAGAAGAATCTGAAGAAAGCCCGGAGGTGAATGCTGAATCAGTGGATGAGACCGTCGAAGATCGCCTTCCACTGGGCGACGAAATTCCGCCAGAGTTTCGTGAAATTGCAGAATCCGGGCCCGCCGAAGATGATGCTGGTCAGGTCTCTGAAGAAGCTTCCGAAGAAGTGACTGAAGGCGACGCTGAAGGGGTAGTCGAGAACCTGGGGCAAGAGACTGAACTGGTGACAACCGGTGTTGGCGAGTCTGTCGAAGACGACGTTGCACTGCCACTGGAGGCCACTGTTGATGGCTTGCTTGACCTGGCATCGCAGAGCGGAGCTGCAGGACCGACAACCATCAATGGGACGGATGCCTCCGACTGGATCGGCGGTTCAGAGGGCGACAGTGTTATCAATGCTGGTGGCGGCGATGATGAAATTCACGTGCCATTCGGTAGTAACGTCATCGACGGTGGCGAGGGCGACGACACCTTATTCATTTACGAAGCCGATAGTAGTGCATTCACCGTTTCTCTGGCGGACAATGGCGCCGTGATCGTTGAAGGGCCAGGTCTGAATGGAGAACCTGTCCGGCATGAGCTGACGAATGTTGAGCGAATTGTGTTCAACGACCGGGTGGTCTATCCGAGCGAAGTTGCCGGAGTGGTGCAGCCGCCCACTGAAGGGACGGATGCCGGTGAGTGGATTTCCGCGGACTCTACGATAGGTAACGTTGTGAATGCCGGAGGCGGAGACGATTTCATCCACACTCCATTCGGTGGCACAATTGACGGTGGTGATGGCAGTGATACGCTGGTCGTCTATGAGGGTGTGCGGGCGGACTTTTTTGTGAATCGACTGGCAGGCGGGACTACGGTTTCTGTTGAAGGCCCTGGGCTGAATGGCACGGTCGTGCAAAATCTCCTGACGAATGTTGAGTTCATTCTGTTTAATGATGAACTGGTGGCGACCGCGGATATTACGGAACTGCTGGAGGTCGGGCTGGGCGGAGGTTCAGTGGCCGTTTGACGGAATCACGTGCCGACGTAGCAGGATTGAGAATTTCGACCTGTAGCTGACAGTGGCCAGCTGCAGGTTTCTTTTTGTTTGTGCCGTTCTGTGAAGTTGCAAGTTACGTAAGCGCATAAAAAAAGACTGAACGCATGGCTCAGTCTTTTGTGATCTTCGTTACAGCGCAGTCGGTATTCGCGCGGCCTGCTTTAGTTTTCCACCGTGGCGGTTGGAACCTGTGGAGGTTCAGGAGCATCAACACCGAAGTCACACAATTCTTCGCGAACGATGTTCATCGATTTCGGCGCTTCAATGCCAACGCGAACGGAATTTGGGCCAATGCGAACCACTGTGATTGCGACATCATCGCCGATCAGGATTCGCTCCCCCGCTTTTCGTGACAGTACCAACATTTTACTTCTCCATGTCTTGGTGAATTCAGAACTTCCATGTGCCTGAAACAAAACTGACACCGCGCCAGTCCATCAGCCAGATGCCGACACTCCAATCGCAACTGCGTATCAAAACGATGTCGACATCAGAATGATACAATCAGCACAGTCATTGCCAACCCTAAAAACAGCGAAACCACCACTGCCTGAAAAATAGGCACTGCGAAGACTGCCTGTTTTTTGCGCAGATGGGCGGCGTGGGTGGTTGACTGCCTTTTTGGCGTGATGGTTGCTTGCTTTTTTGCTGCTGATCTGGTCTTCTCGAAGAATGAGGCAGTTCGGGTGCCCCAGCCGATTGCTGTGGAATTCCTTGATAGCTGCAGAACTTCCAGGCGTGGCAAAGGGCATTCATTCGCCGTTGGGCCGTGGGGCTGGGCCGGGACTGGGTGAGGGGCTACGACGCAATTGGTGACAGAGGAGTAGGTGCGATATGGTTCGGATTGGAATCATCGGCGTGGGCTTTATGGGCTACACGCATTTCGAAGGCGCTCGGGATATCGCTGGCGCGAAAGTGACCGCGATCGCGACGCGAAACGAGAAGAAATTGGCTGGCGACTGGACGGGGATTCAGGGGAACTTTGGCCCACCTGGAGGGCAGGTCGACGTTTCTGAGCTGAAGTGCTATTCCGACTACAAGCAGCTGCTGGCGGATCCGGATATTGATCTGGTGGATATTTGCCTGCCGACGGACAAGCATTTCGGCGTGGTGATGGAATCGCTGGCGGCCGGAAAGCCAACGCTGGTCGAAAAGCCTATTTCTGTGGATCTCGCGGAAGCTCAGCAGATGACCGATGCCGCGGCAACGGCGGGAGTGCCATTGCTGGTGGCTCATGTGCTGCCGTTCTTTCCGGAATTTCGTTTTGCAGCAGAAGCTATTCACGGTGGGCGCTTCGGCAAATTGAAGGCAGCTCACTTCAAACGTGTGATTTGTCCGCCGGACTGGTCGAACGATATGTCCGACTTCCGCAAGCTCGGCGGCTGGGGGATCGACCTTCACATTCACGACAATCACTTTATCGCTCACGCCTGCGGAAAGCCCGACGCCGTGTTTTCGACCGGCCTGCTGCAGGACGGTTTCGTCAATCATGTTCACACCTCATATGTTTACGGCGCGGATGGCCCGGCAGTTACGGCGGTTAGCGGCGGAATTGCAGCCAACGGGCTCGCCTTCGGTCACGGTTTCGACCTGTACTTCGAAAACGCGACCGTCGTCTTTGATGCGGGCACTTACGGCGGCGAATGGGTGGTGAATCGTCCACTGAGTGTTGTTGATAACGATGGCAAGGTTGAAGCTGTCGATTTATCCGGCGACGACAAATGGTGTGCCGCCTTTACTCACGAACTTCAGGTCGCCGTCAACCATCTTGCCAATGGCGATACTGCTGGCGCACTTTCTAATCAGCTTGCTCTGGACGCACTAAAGATGTGCTATGCCGAAAGCGAGAGCATTGCGTCCGGAAAACTCACAGGACTGGCAGGTGGTGCGTGACTGTTTTTTTAAAGATCGCGATTCCCGATGGTGTGGTCCTGGGGACGGACAGCCGTAGCCTGGTTCTTCGAAAGGACAAGCGGCCGCAGGTGTTTGATGGCGTCACCAAGATCTTTCGTCTGCACAAAGATTACCGCCTTGGTGTGATCACCTGGGGGGTGAATCGGATTGGCGAGATTTCGATCGAGCAGTTCATGGAGGATATCCGTGCTCGTCTTGAAGGTCGCGACCCTGAGCATGCGGACTGGAAGATCGACGTCGATAAGATCACCGTGGCTGAGCTGTCGGAGAAAGTGATTAACTACCTGTTTCACGACCACTATCAGAAGAGTAACTTTCCCACGGGGAATCCGGCGTTCACGACCATGAACTTCAACCTTGCCGGGTTTTCGCCTGGCAGGAAATTTCCTGAACATGTTGAGTATTCGCTGACGCCAGATCATATTGTCGGGCCGAAAGCATCACACGGAAAAGTGCAGGTTAACTTTTCCGGCGGATCGTATGTCGGGCGAATTATCACCGGGGCCGACCCAACGCTGGCCAGTCGACTGGATAAAGCGGGGGCCAAAAAAGAAGTGGCCGAAAAGACGCTCAAGGCACTGGGTACGTCATCGGTTGAGGCACTCCTGCCACCAGGCATGCCGCTGTACGAAGTTGCTGGTCTGGTACGGAATCTCATCAACAGCGAAATCAACCTGCGAAGACTGGGCCCTGAACCCGACACCGTTGGCGGTGATATTCAGCTGATGGTGATTGATCACAAGGGCTGTCACGAGATGCGATTCAAGCCGATTGGATTTGATATTCCGAGGAACGTTTGGGATCGACGGTAAAGATATTTCCTGCACGACAGGTTTAAGGGCATGCCCACATTATGGCAGAATCAAATCCCTATCAGACACCGAGCTCAAGTGCTGATTCCGCAAACGGCACAGGCGATGTCCTACAGAACGAATTGGAAAAAAGCGTGAACGCGCGCAATGGCTCACTGAAAGGTATGGTGGTTTTCGCCGTGATACTCGGAGCGTTGCGGGTTACTTCGTCCGGCGCGCTCAGGAAACTGGACCTGATCGTTTTGGGTGGCGTCATTGTTGTCCTGGCAGTGCAGGCTGTGTATCTGAGCTTCAGGATCTTCAGGCTGAACAGCGAAATTGACCAGGTTGATTCGGCCTGATATTTTGTCTCTTCAGCATTCTACTACAGCCGCTTCGTCTGCTGTTGGTGGAAAATTTCTGTTGACCCGGTCAGCATTATGGCTAGTTCACAGTCCTCTGCTGTTGAGGATCTTTCGGAATGCTTCGCTGTCGGTTCACAACGCGTTTGTTCATTGTCTGTCGCTGACCTGTAGCCTGCGGACGCGCGTGGCCTATTCTGTTTCGAAACTCTGACGACCAGCCCTGGATGCATGCTGGGGTTTGTGGCTGTTCGTGGGTCAAGGCAGCAGGATTTGATCGTGTGTGAAAAAAGGTTTGCGTAGTCAGAATGCGTGCATTCTGACGACTCGAAACACCTGGCCGTTAGAAGAGGTGTGCAATCACTGGTACTTTTGTCCGCCGCAGTT
Organism: uncultured Planctomycetaceae bacterium; assembly: GCA_964481505.1. Taxonomy (GTDB): domain Bacteria; phylum Planctomycetota; class Planctomycetia; order Planctomycetales; family Planctomycetaceae; genus Fuerstiella. The sequence goes on from CAYZYB010000022.1 coordinate 7,089, forward strand.
TTAGGCCGATCCCGAAGTTCTGAGCAGCAACGGCTATCACGTTCCCGATTTTCCCGTGACTCTGCTGCACTTGCCCGGCATGGCTCACTACAACCTCACACACTTCGACAATGGTCGCGACAAACGTGTCACCGGACCGGATGAAGTTGTGTTCGTTGGCTGCGAATGTCGTTCGACATCGCAGTCAGCCGCCCGTCTCTGCTCAGGAAAAGTGCTGAATTATGATCTGCAGGGCGATGATGCTTTCCGGCCGCTGCTGCTGGGTTTTGCCGGTAGGAACCGACGCTGCTTCCTGATCATGTTGATCGGCTGAAAACGGTCACGTGTTTCGCAACAAAAAAGGCGTTGTGCTTTGATGCACAACGCCTCTGATTGTTTTTCTTCGGATTCTGAAAACGATCCCCGACCGGATTCAGACGCTGAATGTTGCTAAATGACTTCTTGCCCAAATGGGAGCACCCACCAGGCTCTCATTTCCACAAGGATCTATTTAGTAGGTCGACGGCCCTGTACAGCGGATCAGGTGGTCCTTGTCGATGTAGACCACTTCCTGCGTCTGGTCCACGTGAGTGAACGGGATTGGCCAGTAAGATCGAATCGTTTTGTCGAAGTAAACCGTACACTTCCAGTGACAATGATGCAGCCGACAAGGGCCGACGAGTGGATAGACTTTGCATTCGTCCAGCCGGTCAACTAGTGGTTCAACAACAATTCTGACGTTGTTGCGCTGAGTCTCCTGCAGGAACGCGATGCCACCAGCTACGTCGTTGGGCAGTGATCGCATAACCTGATCATCACTCGGAGGATCGACGCAGAAGATTGGTGCGTTCTCACCTTCGATTGGGTCCAGGACCGGAACGCGGTTGTAGCGTTCGTCTTCCCAGAGCTGATCTTCCAATCGTCCCATGTGGTAGGGAGTGATTGGCATGACGGGAAGCGTTTCCCAGAACAGCATGTATTCGTAGACCACTCCGATGAATCCGCTGGTCAGTGTACAACCACTGTTAACGAACATCATCAGGCAGATCGCTGTCAGCACGCCACATCTTTTAAGATGTCTGCCAAAGGTCTGCATTGCTTCCATCCCTGCCAGGTTGTTCGGGCCGTTGCCCGCAAATCGTTGATTTTGATCCGCCGGAGACATCTCCGACATTTTGATCCTCAGTGACACATTGTCACCGCACGACACAACGGTCGTCCTTCACTATATCGATCATTCCGGTTAGGTAACTTGTGACAATATTCCGATTTTGACGATGGATTTGGTTGGTTCGGACAGGCGGCCGTTGCTGCCGTTCGATCTATCGCTTTGCAGGTGACGAAAATCGGCAAAAATTGCCGGTTAAGTGTGATCAGCCAAACCTGAAATCTGAAATCTTGCTGGCTGCGTTCCATACAAAAAAGCGTCCCCGCCAGCAGTGCTGACGAGGACGCTTTTGATTCTTGTTGAGTTCCACATGTGACAACGTCGAACTCACACTGTTCAATCTGGCTTAGTGCCAGTTCTTTGGATTCCACAACCAGTACCAGGCGTCCTTCTTCTGTTCGAAGTCAAGCTGCCAGTAGCCGTCATCCCACTGAAGCGAGACTTCTCGCCATCCCAGTGGAACCTGTGGATACGGATAGAATGGTCCGATGTAAGGGAAGGCACTTGCACTGTGCTGCTTCGGATAAGAAACAGCGGCTGAGTTCGGGTACTGAGCATACGCCGGCCATGCGTGCGATGGCAGCTGTGGGTTCGAGTAGTTGCCCGCCGCACCGATTGATGTCGGTCCACCGCCCATTGGAGCTCCCATCGGGGCGCCCATTGACGCTCCCATGCCAGCTGGCATCATGCCGCCAGGCATTGGGCCATAGCTTGCTGGCATAGCGTTCATTGGCATTGGGTACGCACCGGGGTTGAAGGCGGTCTGAGCAACCGGGCCACCGATTTTTAGTTGGTTTTTTACTTCCTTCACGCCTTCAACTCGAGACGCAGCGAAACCAGCTGCCTGAATCTGCTGAGCGGTTGGGACTTCGCCACCAAGAAGGGCAATGCCATCGTCGTATCGGACTTCGACGTTGTAGCCGACCAGACCGGCTCCTTCGAGAGAAGATGCGATGTTCTGTGCAATCTCCTGGTTGCTCGGGCCACGCGGCTTTTCTGGTTGAGCCGGGATTTGCAGATCCATCGGCTTCAATGCCGCGGTTACGTCCAGCGGTTTGGCTGGTGCAACTTTTGGTGGCTCCGGCATTGGCATAGGCACTGGTGCCGGCACTTGTAATGGCAATTGCATTTTTGCGGGTGCGGGCACTGGCACTGGTGTTGGTGCCGGAATGACGATTCGCTTTTCGATTTTTGGCATCGCTACTGGTGGAACTGCTGGTGGAGCAGTAACGACCTTACGCGGCTTCGAAGGTACATTTACATTCGAAGGCTTTGGTGTGTTCCACGGTTGCGGTGCGGGCTGCACTTTGCGTGTTGCAGGTCGTGGCTGGTAGCCCTTGATTCGTCTTGGTGGTGTGCTTGTCTTCTTTGTTGTTTTTCGCTTACCAGGTTTCTGGAAATGAACCTGCTGCACTCCACTGCTCGCACCTTCGACTCGATTGTAAGTCGCAGGTCGCAGCGAATTATCCACAACTCGTCCGGCCGTCTGCTGCACGTTACCCGATGGGACATACTTCAGATTGTTGACGACTCGCTGAATGCCGTTCACCTGGCGGCACGCTCGTTCTGCCAGTGCTCGATGATTCACGTTGCGAACTTTACCGTCAACTTTGACGGTGTCGCCGCGCACTTCAACTCGCACATCGTAACCGTCGACGCGAGCCTGCTTCAGAGCGTTCATCACCTGATGCGCCCGTTGTTCGTTCGCTTCCTTTTGAGCGACCTTCGACTGTGGCAGGCTGGGCCGCAGTCCACTCAAAAATCCATCTGCGCTGGCCCAGGCAGGGTTTGCTGCCAGAATGCCCAGCACGAGTAACAATTTTCCGTACTTTCGCATGAAAGCTCTCCTCTGAGCTGCGTTTACACCGCATTGAAACTGCCACGTGGCGATTTTTGCGGTTGCCAGATATCCTGGACCTGTGAAATGACCGGACTCGTTAAGTAGCTATGGCTAACCAACTCCGGCCGCCTCGCCCCATCCGTTGTTCAGTATTTTGTGTCTGGAAGCAAAGAGTCTGAATCACTACAGGCTCCGCGCATCGATAGTCACGTGACTGTCATCGGCCTTGTTGTACCGGTTAGATAAACCTTTCTGATTTTTTGGCCCGTAACGTTCGCAACGATTGCAGTCTGAATGGTTGTGTAACTACTGAGAGCCTTTGGCTGGAGCGTGTTCTGGCAGAATCTGCCACAACGAGTGCATCTGTTGGTTGGGCGTGCCCTGTGGTCGCTGCGCTGGAAAACCTGCTCCTTCGCGCGTAGTCGCAGAAAGTTGCAAACCTGGAGAGGGTGGTCGGAGTTGGAGCGAGGAACGAGCGAACCCCCGGGGTTTCCTTAGCAAGCTCAGCCCAACACCGGCCACCCATTTCAAATGCAACAATCTGATACTGGTCAGATGCTGACCAGAAGTTTGCGGCAACGATTCTCAGTGTCTATCATGAAAAGCTTGATGAAGTCGTATGTCCTCGAAGCTCAGGCACAGTCAGTGAATCATATGCATTGTTTCAATACCGCGATCTTTCTGCTTGTTATCGCGATGGGCGTATCGTGCGAAACTTCCGCGCAGCCGTCACGCCCTGTCGGCAGCAAGCCGAATGTTATTCTCGTCATGGCAGACGATGTCAGCTGGGAAGCTTTTGGATGCTACGGAGCGGAGGACTACAAGACTCCCAATCTGGATGCCCTGGCAGCTGCCGGAGTGAAGTTTACTCATGCCTATTCGACGCCGATCTGCACAACCACGCGCGTGAAGTTGATGACGGGGCAGTACAACTTTCGCAACTACACTCACTTTGGTTATCTGAATCCCAAACAGAAAACCTTCGGTCACATGATGCAGAATGCTGGCTATAAGACAGCAATCGCAGGCAAGTGGCAGCTGAATGGCCTCTACAACAAGCTGCCTGGCAGTGACGACGCAACGCGTCCACAAAAAGCTGGCTTTGACGAATCGATGCTGTGGCAGGTCACCACCGGCAAGCAGAAAAAAGAGGGTGGCGGCGAACGGTTTTGGAGTCCGCCGCTGGAACACAATGGGAAAATGGTGACCGTTGAGGACAACCTGAACAAGTATGGTCCCGATTTGCTATGTGATTTCGTTTGCGATTTCATGGAACGAAACCAGGACGAACCGTTCTTTGTTTACTACCCGATGGTGCTCGTTCACGACCCATTCGTGCCGACTCCCGATACCATCGGCGATGCTCCTCGAACTCAAGCCACCAACAAGGCGCCGAAAGATCGAGCTGCTCGGAAAGCGAATTTTGTGGCCATGGTCGAATACACCGACAAGATCGTCGGTCGCATCGTCGACAAAGTCGCGTCGCTCGGCGAACTCGAAAACACCATCATCATGTTCACGGCGGACAACGGCACAAACAGAACAATCACGTCACGCTGGAACGGTCAGATGATCAAGGGCGGCAAGGGCGGCATGAAGGACATGGGAACTCACGTGCCGTTTATTGCTTCGTGGAAAGGAACAGCTCCCAACGGCGTTGTTAAAGACGATCTTGTCGACTTCACCGACTTTTACGCGACACTCGCAGATGCTGCGGGAGTGACGCTGAGCGATGAAGATCCGATCGACGGACGAAGCTTTCTTCCGCAACTGCGCGGTGAAACCGGCACGCCCCGTGATTGGGTCTTGTGTCATTACCAACCGTACTGGAATCAACAGCCCGGCCAGTTTGCTCGCACGCAGAGCTTTAAGCTGTATCGCGATGGTCGATTCTTCCACGTTCCGGAAGATCTGGTCGAAGCGGAAGATCTTGCTGTTGGAACAGCGGGCCAAAACGGTGAAGCCGCCCGCAACAGACTGAGCGCGTTTTTGAAGCATTGCCCGCCTGCTCCCGTTGGCAAAGGAAGTCGAACAACAGAAGACCGTCCGATCCATCCCGATTGGCAGAACCTGTTCGATCCCAACGATTGACGATCCACTTCGACTGTGACCCGGTTGTGACCCGGCTTTGCCGATTCATCGACGAACCACCGGGAGCTCGATAGACTGCCGTGCAGTGGAATGTGACTCGGATTTTCGTGTCACTTTCGAAACGTGTTCCGGCAGGAGAGTGAAAACAGTCATGAAAAGACCAGGCAGTGGAGGGGGATGGAAAGCCGTTGGGTACAGTCTGAAACTGGCCAGTCGAGTTGGCTGGTGGAAGATGTGGAAGGCAATGCGTTCGAAGAATTCCTGCAAGACCTGCGCCGTCGGCATGGGGGGCCAGCTGGGCGGTATGGTCAATGAAGGTGGTTACTTCCCTGAAGTCTGCAAGAAGTCGTTTCAGGCGATGGCGTCCGATCTCCAGGGAGCTGTCCCAACCACATTTTGGCAGCGCAACGATATCAACCGTCTCAAGGCGATGTCGTCGCGACAACTGGAACACAGTGGCCGCATTGTCGAACCCGTAATTCTGGAACGCGGATCGAAGAATTATCGGCCCATCGATTGGAGCGAAGCACTGCAGCGAATTTCGGATGCGATGTCGACCGCTGGTCCGGAACGCAGTTTCTTTTACGCCAGCGGACGCTCGTCGAATGAAGCCGGCTTTTTGTTGCAGCTGATGTCCCGTTTGTTTGGCACCAACTACGTCAACAACTGCAGCTACTACTGTCACCAGGCGAGCGGCGTGGGGCTCGGTTCCAGTATCGGCACCGGTGCCGGGACCGTCCGGCTGGAAGATCTCAAACACACGGATCTGTACATTCTGATTGGAGCGAACCCTTCATCCAATCATCCGCGTTTGATGCGTTCGCTGATGGAAATTCGCCGTCGTGGCGGCAAGGTTATCGTGGTGAACCCGGTCAAAGAACTGGGCCTGACAAGCTTTCGCATTCCAAGCGACGTGCGCAGTATGTTGTTCGGTTCCAAAATCGCCAGCAGCTATGTTCAGCCTCATGTTGGCGGCGACATGGCCTGGCTGCTGGGAGTGGCGAAAGAAGTGTTGGAACGCGGCGGTCACGACTTACCGTTCATTGAAAAACACACAGAAGGTTTTGCTGAATTCAAACAGCTGGCAGCAGCCACTTCATGGGAAGACATTGTCGACGGCAGTGGTGTGTCTCGTGACGACATCACGGCGATCGCGGATCAATACCTTTCTGCGAAGAACGTTGTGATCGGCTGGTGCATGGGGATCACTCATCATCTGCATGGCACCAACAATGTGCAGATGATTGCAAACCTTGCGCTGCTTCGCGGAATGGTTGGACGTCGCAAAGCCGGCGTGATGCCGATTCGCGGACATAGCAACGTGCAGGGCTTGGGGTCCGTCGGCGTCACTCCGCAGCTAAAGACATCGATGCTGCAGAAGCTCGAATCACGTCTGAACATCAAAGTGCCGACCAGCCCCGGCTATGACACCATGGCCTGTATGGAGGCAGCTCATCGCGGTGAAATGGACTTTTCGCTAAACCTTGGTGGCAATCTGTACGGCAGCAATCCGGATCTGCAATATGCCGAAGAATGCATGAATCGGATTGACACGCTCGTGTACCTGTCGACAACACTGAACACCGGGCACGCCTGGGGACTCGGCAAAGAAACGCTCATCCTGCCAGTACTACCCCGCGATGAAGAGGCTCAGCCGACAACGCAGGAATCGATGTTCAGCTACGTGCGATTCAGCGACGGCGGTTCGGCGCGCTTTGAAGGGCCGCGTAGTGAAGTTTCCATTTTGTCAGACATCGCTCAACAGGTTCTGGGGCCGCAGTGCAAAGTGGATTTTGAAGCACTCAAGAGTCACGCTGCCATTCGAGACCTGATTGGGGAACTCGTGCCAGGCTACGAAGAATTGATGGGCATCGAAACAGCAAAGACAGAATTCCACGTCACCGGCCGCGCGGTCGAAGAGTACAGGTTTCCAACGGCAAATGGCAAAGCGAAGTTTCACGCTCCGCAGTTGCCGAAGCACGTTTTCTCCGACAATGAATTTCGGATGATGTCGGTGCGGTCCGAGGGGCAGTTCAACAGTGTTGTGTATGATGAGGAAGATCTCTATCGCGGTCAGGAACGCCGAGATGTGGTGTTGATGAACTCGGACGACATGAAGCGACTCAACCTGAAAAGCGACCAGCATGTCAGAGTCAGAAGCGAAGCTGGTGAACTGCGAATGCTGCTGGTCAGGCCGTACGATGTCCGCGCCGGAAACGTTTTGATGTACTATCCCGAAGCGAACGTCATTGTTCCGCATAAAGTGGACCCGCTGTCGAAGACGCCGGGGTTTAAGGGCGTGAAAGTAACGATCCAGGCCGAACAACTTGCCGTGCTGTGACCTGCACGGCGCCTGCTGAGCCACCAGAACAGTCAGGCCGGCATCGAAATGGAATCGCATGCTGCCAAACACGCGCTGCCACCGCGTTTTCTGATGAACTGGCAGTTGATGATTTTCAAAAGGCACCACTCTTCTACAACGACCTCGGACGGCGAAGTGAAAACCACCGCTGAAAAAAACTCATGACAGATCTGAAACAGGTACCGCGAATTCATATCGTTGGTCGCAAAAACGCCGGCAAGACGACTTTGGTGTGCGATCTGGTTACGCAGTTGACTGAGCAGGGTTATCGCGTGGCGACGATCAAGCACACTCATCATCACCACGAACTCGATACGCCCGGCAAGGATTCTCACAAGCATCGCGAATCCGGTGCGGCAGGTGTGGGAATACTGTCGTCACAAATGACGGCCGCCTTCGTGCCAGTACAACGCGACGAAGACGAATCGGTTCGGTACGCCCGCTTCAACGTGATGTTCAACGATTGTGATTTGATTTTGGTGGAAGGCGACCTGAACACATCCGCAACAAAAGTAGAAGTCTGGCGAGCCGTCAATGCGGAGCCACCGTATGCCGCTGCTGATGATCGAGAAATCGCGGCGATCATTTCTGACGATGATGTTTCCGTTGACTGTGAAGTGTTGTCGCGTTCCGATTTGACTGCTATTGCCGAACGCATCATGCAGTTAACAACAAAGCTGATGTAGCAATTTAGCCATCACGTTCCGGATGATGAGCCGCGCAGTGACGACAATGGATGAAGCGTAGTTCCTGCATCGAACGCAGCACCATTTCGGGCATCAGACCTTCGTCATGCAAAGTGTCACGGTTACGCTGTTGCGGATCACATCAACGGGTGTAGTCGCAGAAAGTTGCGAAGCCGGAAAGGGTGGCCGGCAACGCCGTTAACCGTATGAAGACAGTTTGATTGGTGGTATTTCGGCTGCAAT
>CAYZYB010000023.1:0-15330 GCA_964481505.1 uncultured Planctomycetaceae bacterium
GGCCGTACACCAGGGAAAAGTTCCTGGCAGGTTCCGCCAGAGCCGACACCGAAGTTGCCACAACAAACATGCCGATGATCAGGATACGCGCTACAGAAATTGTCATGAGATGCTGAAACACGAAAGTGGGAGGAGTTTGCGGAGGGAACGGTAGCAGCTACGATGCAAGCGTTTCGGCACCAGTCAGTTGAAGATATGGGAGCCGATCTGACAATGAATGACACTCAAAATAGTATTGCTTTGCAAGGGCATAAGACGGAATGAAGATCGAACACACGGCATTCAACGTAGAAGAACCTGTTTTGATGGCTCGATGGTACGTCGAACACCTCGGGCTGACCGTCAAACGCCGAACAACCGATGCGCCGTACGCCCACTTCCTGGCAGACGACAGCGGAACCGTGATGATCGAAATCTACGGCAACAAAGACGTCGCATTGCCCGATTATCGCAACATGCATCCCGGTGAGTTACACCTTGCCTTCGTTTCTATGGATGTCGCCGCAGATTGCTCGCGGTTGCAGGCAGCAGGAGCCACGGTCTTCGCAGACGTACACCAATTGGGAGACGACACGTTTGCAATGCTGCGAGATCCCTGGGGCTTGCCACTGCAACTCGTGAAGCGAGCAGCGCCGATGATCGGATAGCCGCTATTCGCTGTGTTCGCGGACCAGTTTTTGTCGACTGGCCAGTTGCCGGTTGTACGCGCCGATCGTTTCTTTGCGTCGCAGCATTCCCAGCAGCTTTCCGGGATCGTCCGGAGCGAGCACCGGTAGTTCGTCGATGTTCAGGGCCGTGAATTTCTTGATAGCGATGTTCAAGTCATCATCAGGAGTCACACTCAGGAATTCCGACTTCATGACGTCAGCGGCATCGGCCAGTTGCCAGATCGTTTCGTCATAGATGTACGATCGAACATCATCCGCAGAAAAAATCCCCACCATCCGACCTGTTGTATCCACAACTGGGAAATAGTGCTGATGCGTGCGGCTCAGCACTTTTACAATCTCCGCCAGTGGCATCGCCTCCGGCACGTTCTCAATCGTACGGTCGCGCCGGTAGACATCTTCCACCTTGATGCCTTCGAGAACGTCCATCATAAAGTCGCCTCGATGTGCGGGCGATTCCATTCTGTCGCCGAGCTGTTTTTTGTAAAGCGTTGTGCCGCTGCACAGAAGAAAGCACAGCGTGGAGACCCACATCGTTGGTAACAGCAACTGATAGCTTCCCGTCATTTCAGAGACCATAATGATGGTCGAAATCGGTGCTCGCGCGATCCCGGCGAAGAAGCCAGCCATCCCGACGACACCGAATGCCCCGGGCGAAATTTCTCCCCATTCCATTGTCTGCCAAAGACTCCGGAACAGCTTTCCGGTGGCCACACCGATACAGCCGCCGATCACCATCGACGGCCCAAAGACGCCGCCGGAACCGCCGGAGCTGATTGTGAGCGACGTCGTCAGAATCTTAACCAGACCAACCAGCAACAGCACCGAAATCGCAATCTCTTCCGGCGACTTCAGTGCTGTCTGCAAGGTGCCGTATCCAGTTGCCAAAACCGACAGCAGTGCAGGGTTCTGTCCGCAGACGAAATAGAGCGCGATCGCGACAAGTCCGGTGAGTGCAGCGCCGATGGCTGGGCGAATGTGGGGCGGCCCGGGAACTTTTCTAAACAGATCATGGACGCCATAGAAGCACTTGATGTAACCGATGCCGACGGCCGCAAGCAGCAAAGACATGGCTCCGTACGGAAGCAACTCCAGAAGAGACTGCATGGAATGTTGTTCAAGCCCGAGAAACACGTGCCCAAACGTCAATTCGGTCGGCAGGAACAATCCGTAAATCGAATACGCGACGATAGACGATATTGCAGTCGGAACAATCACGTCCGATTCGAGGTCTGCGTCACGGTACATGATTTCGCCAGCAAAGATCGCACCGGCCAATGGAGCGCGAAAGATCGCCCCCACACCAGCCCCCATTCCTGCCGCCATTAGAATTCGACGATCGCGTGCGGAAAGCCCCAGCCGTTGCCCGAGGAACGATCCCAATGCTGCACCAATCTGAGCGATCGGGCCTTCGCGACCACCGGAACCCGCTGTGCCAAGAGTAATGGCAGACGCCAGCGTCTTGACGATTGCGACGCGAAAGGAAATATTCCCACGGTTGTGGTGAAACGCTTCAATCGCTCCGTCTGTTCCGTGGCCTTCGGCTTCCGGCGCAAACGTATAGACCAACCAACCCGACAACAATCCTCCAACCACCAACGCCACCATCAGCATCAAAAATGACAGCGGCGTGTCACCAGCATGAAAGATGTGGTACTCGCCTTCTGCCCCCGCCGGGCTAAATCCGGTGAACTCGCCAAGAACGAATCGCGACACCAGCTGGCCGGCGTAGTCAAACAGAATCGCCCCGCTGCCAGCGGCAAGCCCAACGACAAGTGACAAGGCAAACCACTTGCCAGCAACGTGTTGACGCATCGGTTTCATAGGAATGCGGTGCGTTGATGGGTTCGTTTGGAGTAGCCGCTGCAAAACAATTGCGACAAAGAAGAAAGGGCGAACGACAAATTGCCATTCACCCTTTGATGTATACTTTGAATTTTTCCGCTAGCAACCCAGATGCCCGTGAAAAGGCAACAGTCGTCCCAGTCGCTCGTCAGATCGCCCTAACGCACGCGGCTGCGAACCGGAGGTTCTTCTGTCTTCGCTTTGACAACCGGATTGGCTTCTTCACGTTCTTTGATACGAACAACGGCTGCGGAAGTGATCATCTGAGCACCACGAATATCGTTGCCACTGAAATAAGGCACCTTACGGCGAAGAGAGTCATACGAGAACTTCGCAGCCAACTGCTGCCAGCTCATGTTGTCCGTACGATTCCAAACAGCTGCCTGAGCGGCTTGAGGAGCCAACTGACCTGTGCCGATCATTGTGATCAATTCGGCAAGGATGGGATCTTTCGTGTATTCATCAACAGGCACAACTTTGTAGTTGGCCGTTGGAGTTGGATCAGCAAGTCCGTGATTCAGACAGGCAGAAACGTACTTCAACGAAACAGTCTTTTCCGGTGGAATAGAAAAGAATCCGCCACCGCCGCCCTGTTGACCGCCGCCGCCGAAGCCACCGCCGCCGCCAAGTCCACCCTGTTGGCCGCCGGCACCGCCGCCAGCATTTTGCTGACCGCCCTGTTGACCACCTTGTCCACCACCGCCAAGCCCACCGCCACCGAATCCACCGCCCTGCTGACCACCGCCGAACTGCTTGAGCACTTTGACAAGTACGAATGCCTGAGGCGGCTGAAGAGACAGAGGTTCGTCGGTGGTGTTCGTGATCAGCAACTTGCCATGTTCGGCTCCCATCGCGATCACTTTGGTTTCGAGCTGCCCTTCCTTCATGGCCTCAAAGAACTCAACCTTCTCAGCGGAAGGATCGAACTTCGGGTTGGGATTCGGACGTGACGTTTTAGTCCGGCGACTCTTGCCTTCCGCTTGAAGAGAAGCCTGCATGCAGAGGACGCTAAGAGCCATCGTCAACAAGGTGAACGTTTGAATTTGCCGACGCATTTCCTGAACTCCTGAATTGTGGCCGAGAAACCAAGGGAGGCCGATTCTCGCAGATTCGAGACACCCTGAGGCCAACTAAACGACTTAACTTTGAACTGATCCTCAAGTTTATCGCCGATTTTCGACAGTTCGCAACAAAATTCCCGGTGGCTCAGCTGCTTCAGGCCACAGAAAACTGCAGCGGGGCCGGTGAAACCGCTCGCTCCGCCTCGGCAAACTGCAAGAACCAGCGCATCTGTGCCGCTGATGATCCTGAATGCGACACGTCGTCAGAATCGAATTTCCCCCAGCCGCACAGCCACGCCACTTTTGAAGTGACCGCGAAAAGCCGCCGCGAAAGCTAAAAGAGACAATGAAAACACTGCAGGAACAAGCCGACGGAGAGAATCGAACGGAAGTTGAACCGTGGCCAAAACCTGTCTTCAGCTACTTAACCAGCAAAGTCGGCAACCACAGGCTGAAGGCGGGAACGAACGTAATCAGCAGTAAGGTCACCAGGAGTGGAATCAGAAAGGGGACTGTGCCGCGAATGACCGTCTGAACGGTTGCACCAGTCACCGAGCTCAACACGTAAAGCACGAGCCCAACAGGTGGCGTCAGCAGCCCGAGTACGAGGTTCAGGATCATGATGATCCCCAACTGCAGCGGATCGATGCCGAATTCGATGGCCGCCGGAAGCAGAACGGGGACCGTGATCAACAAGCCTGCGACCGGTTCAAGAAGCATTCCCGTTACCAACAACGCCACGTTGATCAGCAGCAGAAACACGAATGGGTTATCGGTCAAAGCCAGCATCGCGGTTGTGACTGCCTGTGGCCCCTGTTCGCGAGCAATCACCCAACCGAAGAGGCCTGCCGACGCCACGATGAACATGATCGTTCCGGTGGTGGAGGCTGTTTTCAACAACACGCCTTTGAACGCTTTGAAAGACAGCGACCGATAACAAACGCTCAGGAACAGCACCCACATCACGGCTGCCGCAGCGGCTTCGGTCGGTGTGAACACGCCCCCCAGAATTCCTCCCAGAATGATCACGGGAGTAAACAGGACGGGCAGCGCCGAAGTGATCGCCTGCACCAGCGGGACCTGTGACGGGACAGCCTCTTCGGCGATTGGATGCCTGCGAGCATTCACAAAGACAAACGTACAAAGAATCACGGTTAGAACGAAAGCCGGCAAAACGCCCGCCAGAAACAGCGAACCGACAGACACGCCTGCTGCTACGGCATACATGATTGCCGGAATACTCGGCGGCATAATCGGGCCGATCAGAGACGAAGCTCCGGTCAGTCCCAACGAGAAGCCTTCGTCGTAGCCGCGTTTCTTCATCGCCGGGACTAACACCGATCCCAGTCCGGCGGCGTCGGCAATCGCCGCTCCACTCATCCACGAAAACAGCAAACTACTGATAACGTTAACATAGCCCAGGCTGCCGGGAATTTTCCCAAACAGCGCCAGCAGCAGACGAAACAGGCGATCAGCAAGCCCGCCGGCATTGCTGAGATAGCCGGTCATCACAAACAACGGCACGGCCAGCAGCGGGAACGAATTGATCGACGCCATGCTTCGCTGCAGATCAACGCCCAGAGTGATATCCTGAGACAAAACCGCATAAATCAAACACGGCAACAGCATGCTGATGGCCACCGGAACTCGGATGAACAGCAGCGCCAGCATCGCACAGATTAAGACGGCCAGAATCATTCTGTGGGCTCCAGTTCAAGATGCAACGCTTCGTCTTCCGGCATACTTTCACGCAAAATCGGTCGGCCGGTCGCAATCACCTGCAGAAGATTGACGATCGAATGAAAGGCCATCAACAGCAAACCGACACTGACAGCTCCGTACCACCAGCCCATCGGAATTCCCAATGAAGGCGATCCGACTTTACTGACGTACCACACAAATCGAATGCCACCAAACAGTAACAACAGACAGGTCGCCGCGACGATATCGTGACTCAGGCATTCCAGCCGCAGCCGTCCGCGTTCACTGAGTCGAGCAGACAAAACGTCGACCGCGATGTGTCGCCCCTCTGCCATCACAAACGAAGCCGCCAGAAACGTCATCCAGATCAACGCCAATCGAGCAACTTCTTCGCTCCACGAAAATGGCGCCCCGAAGAAATAGCGAGCGAACACCTGCGAGCCCATCGAACTGACGATGACAACCAAAGCCAGTCCCGCCAAAGTTTGCTCTATGAGTGTCAGCACGCGCACACATTTCGCAAACGGCAATGCCGTTTGCGCCGCTTCGTTATGATTGCCGGTTGTATCGGCAGAAGAATCTTCGCCCATAGAATTCATACTTCGCTTCTTTCTCGGCCCGCGACAGACGGAATGTCAATCACGGAATTTCAGTCCTGGTCTTCCGCTCCAGGAACGTCTCCAACATCAGGGTCCGCAGGATCCGCGGTGATCTGGTTGTACAACTCACTGAATGCAAACCCGTTCGAAAAGTGAGCTCGCGCACTTTTGCGGAAGGCGTCGACATCCACATCATCAACGATTTGCATGGTGCCATCCTTTCGCCACTCTTCAATCAACCGCTGCTCGTCTTCAATCAATCCCTGCCGAACCTGATCACCCAGTCCTCGAACTGCTGCCAGCAACGCCGCCTGTTGCTTTGAGCTCAAACGTTCCCATGTTCGTTCGTTCATCAGAATCTGAATCGACGACTGAATATGGCCCGACAGATTCAAACACTTCTGGACTTCATGAAATCCTTTGGCCTTGATCACCGGGACCGGATTTTCCTGGCCATCGGCAATGCCCTGCTGTAAAGCCAGGTACACTTCGGCAAACGAAATCGGCATCGGACTGGCCCCCAACGCTTCGCCGGACGCCTGCCACACGCGAGCAGCCGGAAGACGAAGTCGGAAACCTTTGAGGTCGCCCGGATTGCGAATGGGCTTGTTTGATGTGAGGTGCCGAGAGCCATAGGCCCACGTATCGAGCACTCGGAGATCGTATTTTGTGCGAAGTTCATCCCAGTGCGGCGCCATTTCTTTGCCGCTGGCCGTCTTCAGCATTTGATCAAGATCGCGACTGGCATAGGCGGCATCCAGGACTCCCAGCGGCGGATGCCACATCGCAAGAAACGATGGACCGGAAATGGCGATGTCGATTTCCCCGGCAACCAGCTGTTCCAGCAGTTCCGCTTCACTGCCCAATTGAGCAGCTGGATACACGGTCAGATCAAGATCGCTGCCGGATTGTTCCAGTCGTTCGGACAAAAAGCCAGCACCATACGCGTGCGTTGGCGCACTGACTTCATAGACGTGCCCCATCCTCAGCTGCAACGGTCCATCAGTAGACTCGGTCGACTCACACCCGCGAAGCGACGCCAACAGCATCGTCAGCAAAGTGACCACGGAAAAAACCGGACCATGCGACAGCAGGGTCGGCGGAGCGGGCTGGTTCATCCGAAAACATCCAGAAGTGTTACGATTTCGCGTTCAACACACAGACTACCGAGTGATCCGGTTCTCAGCAATTGACAGCTATCGCCGAAAACGACAACGACCATATCCGCTGGCAGACACGCAATGGCTTTCGTTTCGATTTTCCTTTCGATGACGCGAGGAGTCGCAAAACTCTGGACTGGTGAGTATGGGAATTCGCCAGCAGTCCCTGCTTTTCAACGTTCCAATAGTGGAATTCCGGCGAAACTCACTAACCAGGATCGAGCTGTCAATACTCGTATATTCTTTGCGGGACCGTGAGCACTCAGGCGTTGCGAAACGATCATTGGGAACCTGGGCTCTGAGTCTATAAAATGAAGTGGTGTCCAGGACACGAAGCAAAAGTCCAACTTTCGACCGCCCTCGAGAATTCACTGAAGGCGCATAATCATCTTCAGGATCCGCAAGAGCCCGAAGACTGCAAGATGAAATCCGCTATAATTGACACGTCAAACGAACACACTATTCGAAACAGAAAACGGAATTACAGGACGCATTGATGTTCTCCCAAACCGTCGTACTCATCCTCACTCTTTCGCTTGCGGAAAATCCCCTCGCAAATGCAGATTTTGAACTGCGAGAAGAAATCGTTTATGCAAAAGTCAAAGAACGAGAGCTACTGCTGGATGCGTACTTGCCTCATGGAAAGGAGATACGCCCTGCGATCCTCGTTGTACATGGTGGTGCATGGAAGATGGGAAACCGAAAGCAGCTTCGAGCGTACGCTACAGCGTTAGCCAAGCGCGGCTTCGCCTGCTTTGCGATCGATTACCGTTTGGCTCCCGATCACAAATTTCCTGCACAGATCGAAGATTGTCGGTCCGCAGTTAAGTGGATACGCCAGCATGCTAGCGAATACAAAGTCGACCCCACGCGACTGGGAGCAATCGGATATTCTGCCGGCGGTCATCTGGTTTCTCTGCTGGGAACCACGGGCGAGGCCGCAAACGACGCGAACGGCAATATCGACATGCGACTGCAGGCCATCGTAGCAGGGGGAGCTCCCACGGACTTTCGCTGGTTCCCGGATAACGGCAGATGGGCTGAATACTGGATGGGTGGTGACCTGAAAACAGTTCCGGAGAAATTCAGGAACGCATCTTCTGCCGCGTTTGTCGACAAGAACGACCCACCAACTTTCTTCTTCAATGGTGACAAAGACAAACTGGTGCCTCTGGTGTGGTCGAAGACCTGCTTTGAGCTCTTGAAACAGCACGGTGTAAAAACCGAAATGCACGTCGTCGAAGGCGCCGGGCACATGCAGGCCGCCGCCGATAAAGAAGTCCTGCAAAAAGCGGCAGAGTTTCTTGAAGCCGAATTGTTGGACCGAAAGCCAGCAGTAACAAAGTGACAGGCAACCTTGATGAAGAAGCAGTAACCACGCGGAGCACTTGTTCCGCCGAATTAGTGGATTCGAGCACGCTTTTGTTGAAGAATCTTCCCGGCCTTGTTGAGCCGTGTTTTTAGCTTTTCAAACTCCTCATCCACTTCCGGCGGTACGACAGCTTCTGGTTCGTCCAGTTCGAAGGTCGTGATGTCCGGCATCACAATTTCCCCCATCAGCAATGCAGTAATCAGGCTTTGCGTGCAGGCGACGGAAGCGTTGGATTCCACCAACAGCTGTTCGAGCTCCTCATCTTCTATACCAGGCGGCAATGACGTGACGCAAGCTGGACATCCTGCAGCACAGGGACAGTCTGTGATGATTGTTTGAGCCAGTCGGAGAGCTTCCGCAAACACTTCAAAGATCTTTTCGGAATAGCCCACGCCGCCTTCAATCGTGTCAAACAGAAACAAAGCACTTCGCCATTCACCAGGCTCAACTTCCGTCAGCGACACGTCGGTTTCGATGTTCTGTTTGTCGCAAAGGCACAGGCTCGGCGCCGTACGCTGCAGAATGTACGCCAGCCCATAGAGCCCGGCACCAATGTGGCGTTTGTCGCCAGCTTCGATCGCTTCTCGCCAATTCGAAGGAGGATAAAGAGCAAACCCAGCGGTGTCATAGATGAAAGGATCGAGAGTAATCGGACCGTAGCCAATGTTCTCCAGCGATCGCTCTCGAATTTTCTTGTAGAGCTTGGGCTGACGATTCACGTTGATGTAGCCGAAGTCCAGCCGCGCCCCCGATGTCATGGGGTCCAACTGCGAACTTTCATCGCCGGAATCCTCGCTGTCTCTGAGGAGTTGGTACTGATCGAGAACCTCGGTGATTTCGACGCGGCTTTCCCAGACGCATTCTGTGTAGTAGTCCACGTCCACTACTTCGACCTGGCACAGCTTCTTTTCCAGGTCGAGGTCCAGCGACATGTAGCGTTTGCCAAGATGCTGGTAAATCGCGTCCTTGTACAGTTCCCCACGAGCACCGATGGGATCGATTTCTCCAATGACTTCGGTGCCGCAGAAAATCTCAATATTGTAGTCCGTCATGCCGCGCAAATTGACGCCCTTCGCCGGATAATCACGTTGCGCGTATCTGAAGTTCCCGTGATATTCTTTGAGCGTGCCATCTTCTTTCAGCACATCCGTGGCGGCTGAATACGCGGGCTCCGGAAAAGCTGCTTCTTCATCTCGCAAGGGATGCTCGTGAGCGGCACATGGCAGGTGTTGAAGAAGAATGTAAGGATTGTCGGCATTCAGCCACGCGCGTTCAATCGGTGCCTGCTGCAGAAATTCCGGATGATTGACGAAGTACTGATCAATCGGTGTATCACGAGCCGCGTACACAATGAGCGCTCGCGAGCCTCGCCGACCAACGCGTCCCGCCTGTTGCCAGAAGCTGGCCATCGATCCGGGATGACCGCTTAGGATGCAAAGATCAAGATCACCGATATCGATGCCCAGTTCGAGAGCGTTCGTGCTGATGATGGTGGTTACAGTGCCATCAGCGAGATCGCGTTCCAGCTTCCGACGTTCATTCGGCAGAAGCCCACCACGATAAGGCTTCACCTTTTTCTTCAGGGCGGGACGGCCATCGGTAACAGCCCGGCACAAACGTTCAACCTGCTGACGTGACCGACAAAAACAGATTGTGCGCACTCCCTGCTGCGTTGCTTCTCGGATCAACGGAATACTGATCGAATTCGGTCCCTTGCGGTACAAAGCATGGCCATGACTCTGAACGACCGGCGGATTGATCATATACAGGTCACGCTGCGGCCGCGGAGCTCCATCACGCGTGATTGTATGAAACGGACGATCGAATAAAGCTTCGACGTGTTCGGCGGGATTGCCAATCGTTGCCGACGAACAAACAAACGTAGGTTTGCTGCCATGTATTTCACAGGCTCGCACAAGTCGCCGCATGACGTTTGCCACGTGAGAACCGAACGCGCCACGATACGTATGAACTTCATCGACCACGATGTACTTCAACCGCGAAAGAAAGGTTCGCCAGCGCCGACTATGATTCGGCAGGATTCCTGAATGCAGCATATCCGGATTGGTGATCATAAAATCCGCCTGCGACTGAATCCGCGTTCGTTCTTCGCGCGGCGTGTCACCATCAAACGTACCAAGCCGCATGTCGGCACCAGCGGCCTGCAGCAGGCGCCCAAGTGTTCCTTCCTGGTCTCGCGACAGAGCTTTGGTGGGATACAACAAAGCAACACCAAATGGGGCATCTGCGTTGATGTATTCGTGCAGAATGGGCAGCAAAAATGAAAGCGTCTTACCGCTGGCGGTTTTCGAAACCAGAACCGTGTCCTGCCCCTGACGGATCGATTCGAAAGCTTCGCTTTGGTGGCTGTAGAGCTGCTTCAGACCACTGCTCTGCAGCGCCGTCACCAATCGCGGGTCGAGGACCTGGGGAAAGTCCTCGAATACGCCAGTCGTCGGCTCCATCACCGTGTGTGACGAAATCTGCGCGGCAAAGCGACCTTCCAGATAATCAACAAATGCTTCCATTCCCATCGTGGGCGTCTCCATTCGAACGTACTTCCGAGAGACGTGTTTTACGGGGCTGCCGAACAATTTGCCAGCGGACGCAGGAATCCTCCGAAGAGCATCGATGCTAAGCACTACGTGCTGTCGATACGTCGCCAGTCGCCCTGTTACCAGCGAAACAGGCCTGTTCCCCAGGTGAGCCCAGCCCCGAATCCGCACATTACGACCAAATCTCCGGATTCAATTCGCCCCTGTTTGTGAGCTTCGCAAAGAGCTACGGGAATCGAAGCGCCAGACGTATTGCCAACCTGATCGAGATTGTTGAAGACCTTTTCCGAAGGAATATTGAGTACCTTCATCGCATGATCGATGATACGAATGTTGGCCTGGTGCAGCACAAAAAGCTTCACCTCGGACACATCGACGTCGGCTTTCTTAAGAATCTGATCAATCGTCTCGGTCACAGCCTGAATGGCCCACTTAAAGACATTGCGGCCGTCCATCTTCAGATAGTGCTGACCAGCTGAAACAAGCTCTGGCGTGACCGGACGACTTGTGCCGCCAACAGGGCGATCCAACATAGAACCACCGGATCCGTCTGCCCCCAATTGGTAACAAAGCAGTCCCTGCTCAGCGGACCCGGCGCCCAACAACGCCGCTCCCGCAGCGTCACCAAACAACGGAGCCGTTCCCTGATCACTTGGTTCTACGATACGGCTGTTGATGTCCGCACCAATCACAAGAGCCAGCCTGGAATTTCCGGTCGCCACATATTGTGCTCCGGTTGACAAAGCATACATGAATCCGGAACAGGCTGCGTGAACGTCGACGGCTGCTGCATCGAGTCCCAACTTTTCCTGGACGAGGCAGGCGGTGGATGGGCAAGTGAAGTCTGGCGTAAAAGTGCCCACAATCACCAGGTCGATTTCACTTTTATCCACACCTGCGGAATCGATCGCTTCTCGTGCCGCTTTCACGGCAAGGTCACTGGTGCCTTCGTCATCCGCAGCGAAACGTCGGTTCAGAATTCCTGTACGACGCGCAATCCAGCCGGGCTCGAAACCATATTGCGTCTCCAATTCCGAATTCGCAACAACGCGTTCCGGCAGGTAGGCGCCAAGAGACTTGATTGCGATCCCCGTCAGCTTCGCCGTACGTTCGGACCGACGAAACAACACACGCTGCTCGCTGCCACGAGACGTTTTGGCAGTCGGCTTACCAGAAGCAGACTTGTTAACGGCCAGGTCCGCGGCAGCTTCCGAGGCGATGGAGTCCTGGGGGTTCATTCAGTTTCTCGACTGGCTGGCAGCAATAAGGGGCAGATGTACAGAGCAGACGTACGGGCGGAAGTGTAGCGGCGAATCCCGCAGAGGCAAACTTTAGCAAAGCTACTCGAATGTTCTCACTAAACCGGCAAATTTTGCCTGAGCTTTTTCGGAATGAGCGTGCCAGAGTCAGCGTTTTTACGGCTCGTTACGTAGATCACCACCGACACTGAACACGCCCCGGACAATCGTTAGCATCGTTTCCAGTGACACCATTCCGGACGGCAGCACAATCCCTTTCAAACCAATCGCAGGATCAGACGGTCGGACTGTCGAAGCTCAGAATAGAGAAGAGTTCATGGATGACGTTCTTCCCTTACCATCACCGCGGAGAGATGCAGGATGCGTTCACTCACCCCGCTCGCAGTTTTTGTGATTGCCATCATCACAACTCAGGCTCGCACAAGCGCCGAAGACGCTTCTGGCGTGAAGCCTGAACAGCTCAAAACGGTCTCTGTCTCCAATACTTCTGGTGGCATGAGTCAGCCGTATTCAGAAAACGGTTTCGATCAGTTCCGCCAGCAGCCTGATCTTGGAGCTCCTGGATCACCCGGCTTCGGCTTCAAGCACTTTCCATTCAAGATGCACATGTTCACAACATGGCATCGCCCGCGAGCCGCCACGTTAACAAAAGCACAGCGATGTGCTCCGGAGAAGTTTCGACCGCGTGGCTACGGTGATCTGTTCGCTCGACCGTGTGATTCATTCCGCATGGAATACACTCCGCACGTATTGAGTGATCCGTCGTCACAGTATGGACCGTCCTACATATACCGCAACGCAGATCAGCGATGTGACCACTGCGACTGAAGAAGATTCAAAGACACGCAGAGCTGGCTGGCAAAGCGGACCAACCGCTTTAACAACCAGCTCTGCAATTCGGACACTTTCCGCGAGTGGCGTTCAATCCTGGACGCCACTTTTTGATGCGCCAGTACTTTCACTTTCGATCACCTTGCGGTGAAAGTGCGGCTCAGGCACCGACGGCAATCCAGAACGATCCGTCAATCGCTGCACATCGGCGCCTAGCGTTGTCAGCTTTTCTTCCAACGCAGCGTAGCCTCGATCGAGGTGATAAATGCGGCGGATGATGGTCTGTCCGTGCGCCGCGAGACCCGCAATCACCAGCGCCGCACTGGCTCGGAGGTCAGACGCCATCACGCTGGCCCCCGTTAACTTTTTGCCGCCATGAACAACCGTCGATGATCCGTCTCGCTGCAGGTCGGCTCCCATTCGCATGAGTTCTGCCGCATGCATGAACCGGTCCGGAAATACCGCATCGCGCACGATGCTGGTGCCGGAGATCGTGCATAACAAGGCCATAAACTGTGCCTGAGTGTCCGTTGGAACGCCAGGATAGGGCAGGGCGACGATATCCGCAGGCAGAAGTTCGCCAGAACACGCAATGACCAACCCCTCGTCAGTGTGTGTCACAATGACACCAATACTCTGAAGAGCATCAATCACGCTCGCAAGATCCTCGGGCAGAGCATTCGAAATGCGAATCTCTCCCCGCGTCGCAGCCGCTGCGATGGCGAAGGTGGCCGCCTCGATTCGATCCGGAACAACTGTATGACGAACGTCAGTTAATTCATCGACACCGACGATTTCGATCGTTGGCGTGCCCAATCCGGTAATGTTTGCACCGGCGGAATTCAGAAACCTGCCCAGATCAACAACTTCCGGTTCACAAGCGGCGGCGCGGATTACGGTTTTCCCATTTGCCAGGCACGCGGCAACCATAACATTGCAGGTTCCGGTGACTGTACTCCCGGAGGGACCGCCCAGAAAAATGTCGGCCCCGCGCAAACCGTTGCTCGTCGCAACAACGTAACCAGCGTCCACCCGAATGTCGGCACCGAGCGCGGCGAGACCTTTCAGGTGCAGGTCGATTGGGCGGTGGCCAATGTTGCAACCACCCGGCAGAGAAACTCGCGCTTTTCCAAATCGCGCCAGTAAAGGGCCCAGCACACAAATGCTGGCACGCATGCGACGTACGAGTTCGTAATCTGCAACAAAGCTGTTCGCCCTGTCGGAATTAATCATTGCCGTTTTGGGCGTGGTACGATCTACAACGCTGCCGAGACTTTCCAGCAACTGTGTCATCGTGGTCACATCAACAAGATCCGGAATCTGAGCCAGTCGAACGCTGCCGCGAATCGCCAGGCTGGCCGCCATGATGGGCAAAGCTGCATTCTTGGCACCTTCAACCTCGACGACTCCGCGAAGTGAGCTTCCTCCCTGAATAGCAAGCATATCCATACGCTTCGACTCTCTTTGTGCTATCCGCCTTTCGGCAGCGAGGCGGAAACGATTCGATCCAGTCCATTGAGATCTTTGTGAATGCCGGCCCTGATGAATCCCGCGGCATTCAACAATTCGGCAGCCGTGTCGCACTGTGCCGGATCGAGTTCCAAAATGATCCAGCCGCCGGGTCTCAAAACGCCCGGAGCCTCCGCAATCATTTTGCGCGTCAGTGTCAGGCCGTCCTCCCCTGAAACCAACGCTTCAAACGGTTCATGCACGGCAACTTCCGGTTCCAGCTCGGCCAATTCGTCTTCACGAATGTACGGTGGATTACTCACAATTCCATCAAACAGCTCTGTGGCCGATGCGTCTGTATTTCGAATCGGTTCCAAGCCATCTCCTGCGATCAACTGCACACGCTCCTCTACTTCGTGAGTCGCCACATTCTGTGAGGCAAATTCCATCGCAAGCGGAGAAATATCGATTGCCGTGACCTTCAACTGCGGGCACTGTTTTGCCAGCGTGACAGAAATGCAGCCGCTGCCAAAACCAACTTCGCAGATTCGAGCGGACTGGTTTTCTGAAATGTACTCCAGACAAATATCGATCAGTGTTTCGGTTTCCGGCCGCGGAACTAAAACACCTTTGCCAACAGAAAAATTCCGCCCATAGAACTCTCGTTTGCCGGTGATGTAAGCCAGGGGCTCTCGATCTGCCCGACGCCTGACGAATTCACGCATTAACGTTCGTTCGTCATCGGTAAGCGGCGCCAGCAGGTCGGTGTAGAGGCGAATTCTTTGGCAATCGCGAGCACACGCCAGTAACAACTCCGCTTCCAATCGGGG
>CAYZYB010000024.1:0-15329 GCA_964481505.1 uncultured Planctomycetaceae bacterium
GTACTGGCTGGAACGCAGCACACTCGGATACGACCTTTCGCAGCACACCGCGTTGGTATCACGAATGCTGCTGATGCTAATCAACGTGCTGCCGATGTTTTTCGCATTACTGGCGCTCCGAAAGTCATTGAGCGTACTGAAAGTCAGCCGCGCAACTTCGTCGCTGCTGTTGATCGTTGCCGGCTTCGCGTCGATGTTGAATCCATTCCTGACGACACTCAACAACCACACACCTGCAGCGATCTGCGTTGTCTTTTGTGTCGCGGCGATGATTCGTCTGCGAGCGGCAGATGAACCGGCGAATGGCGACTTTGTCATCGTCGGATTGAGCGCTGCCCTTTGTTGTTGCTTTGAACTTCCGGCGGCGTTGTTCGGGGTGATTTCGTTTCTGTATGTCGTTCAGATCGACAGGAAGAAGACTGCGAAATACTACGTCGCTGCCGCTTTGGTTCCATTGGCGGCGTTCTTTTTGACCAACTGGATTTGCACAGGCGGTATCAAGCCGTTCTACACCTATTATGGAACGGAAAAATACGTCTACGTTCATGAAGGAATTCCGAGTTATTGGAGTCAGCCTCAAGGGATCGACGCCAATACAGAATCGACGCCCGTCTATCTGTTCCATTGCGTGCTGGGACATCACGGCATTCTGTCGCTGACGCCGATTTTTTTGCTGACGCTTGCGGGGTGGTGGATGGGCATTAGGAATTCGGCGTGGCCTGTATTGCGTTCGGTACTTTGGATCGGTGCCGGGCTTTCTCTGGCCGTGCTGACGTTCTATCTGTCGCGAACGCAGAACTACAACTATGGCGGGAACTCGGCCACGCTCCGCTGGATGCTGTGGCTGACACCGTTTTGGTGGTACGGAATGATACCCGCAGCAGAACGGGTGACAGCATCGGCAAAGGGTGTCGTGCTGGCAGTTCTGTTGTTGATTCCTTCGATCTATTCGCCCGCATTTTCGATGCACGAACCGTGGCGGCCTGGATGGCTGTTTCAACTGATGGAACAACGCGGCTGGGTGGACTACCGCACAAAGATTCCGGCGTTTGATCCGCAACGTTTTGCTGTTGTTCATCAACAGCCCCAGTCTGCCAACGTCACGAGCCACTGGACTGGAACCGCGGATGCCGCTGGCCAGGAACTGCGGCTCACGACTTTGCCAGCAATTGAATTGGACGGTGGAAAGGTGTTCCCACTGGAAATGACGCTTCGGTCGAACGATGTCAAATCATGGACGCTTGTTGTTCTTCCGGGCACATTCCAAAGCGGACAGGACATCGCTTCTGGAATCCTTACGTTTCCGCCAACGCAGGATCTTACCGCAAACCCTCGCGTTTCGGCCAAAGATCTGGAACCGGCTTCCGCTGCCGTGGTGCGGATTCTCAGAGGCTTGCCAACGCCGCGAACGTACCAGATTGCCAGTCCGCGGTACTTGAAATACACACGGCCCGACGGAGAGAAAACGGCACTGAGTTGTGACCGAGCGGCTTCGCGTGTGAAGGTGCTGCATCCGGAACACGGGACCTGCTGGTATCGCTGCGACGTGCTGTACAGTGATGAATTACCGTATGGGGTCGCTCAGTGGAAGATGACGGTGACCACCGAGAAAACGAAAAAGCTGATCAGAACAGAGATCTGGACATGCAAAGATCTTCCTTAGCTCCGCGAAGCCAGCGCCTCGCGCTTCGCAGGGGCATTGCTGTTGCCTTTACTGCGGCGGCGCTGTCCGTTGCGGCGAACGCTCAGGAGCAAGCCAGCACCTTTGCCGGTTCCGACACGGTTACTGTACATCGCGAAGGAGAACGGTCGATTCGATACACAGGCCGGATTCAGGAAATCCTTGGCGAATCCGTGATTCTGGGCCGCAACAACATCAACAAAACAGAAGTCTTCCGTCTATCCGATGTCACCGAATTGACTTTTGTTCGCCCCGAAGCTTTCGATAAGGGGCTTCTGCTTCGGTCGACAAAAAACTATGACCAGGCGATAAAGCAATTTGACGTTGCCATCAAGAACGAACATCGCCCCTGGGCGAAGAACGAAATGCTGGCCGCGGCGGCAGGAACATGTGTGACGATGGGGAACTACAACGCAGCTGTTGGCCGCATTCAGAAAATCGTAGAGACTGATCTGCGCAGTCGTCACGCTTCACTGTTGCCGCTGGTATGGGATGAGCGTCTGTCATCGAAGGAATCCGCGTCTGCAGAAATCAAAGACCTTCGCCACGCATCGGTTGTTCGCAGGCTCGTTGCGGCTTCAGTGCTGTTGGCCGACAAGGACACTCAACGCGCCGCGGAACAAACATTGAGCAACCTTCGGAAAGAAGCTCCTCCCCGCATCGCAGAACTCGCAGTCGCACAATTGTGGCGGATACCGCTGCTTACCGATTCGGAAGACTTTTCGCTCAAGCTGCCCACGTGGTACCGGCAACTCAAGCAACTGCCATTGGAAGCTCGCGGAGGGCCGCAACATGTGATTGGACGGTGCCTTCAGAGACAGCACGACTATGATCGCGCGTCCATAGCCTTTCTTTGGTTGCCGTTCATGTCTCCCACCGACGAAGCATTGGCTGCAAGGTCCATGTTGGAAGGCATTCGCTGCCTACGAGAATCCGGTCGCATTGATGAGGCCGAGACACTGCGGCTGGAACTGTTGCGGCGATTTCCGAAGACGTCGTCTGCCACTGCAATTGCCAATCATAAGCTGCCAACCGCAGCAGACGCGAAGACGGAATAGGACTCACATTCAGCCCCAAACAGCCCGTCATTCGCGGAATGGTAGGGTTATACCGGCCAGCGGAGCGCTAATGATCCGGCTATCTGCGGGAGAATGGTGTTCCAGTCAAGCCCGGTGATCCTTTCGGCCGATTTCGCTTGTACCGCGAATTCGTTTCCGGAACGCTTCGCCCTGCGATCTCCCCTCGCCGCCACGATTCATTCTACTCGGGCCCCACTTATGTTCGATTCCAAGTCGGTCTCAGATGTCTGCCGTTTCCATTCTGCAGCACCAGACAGCAATCCCGATCAGGGAAAACGATGGGGATCGGACGGAGAGCGAATCGTTGAATGGCAGGTGCAATTGGTGGATTTCAGCGAATCGATCAGCGAGCAGCTAACTCAGATTCACAGCGGGCTGAATGCCGAACAGTTCCCGCAAAATCATCAGGGTGTCGAACTGAGAATTGTGAGCGTAGTTTAACTGCGTGCGTCGCACCGGCGCGACCGTGGCCGACTTCTGTCACAGTTGCGACTGCGTTCTTCCATTCGCCCGGAATGTGCCATTCGGCAGTTCCTGCTAGTTACTCAACTGGCCGCGGTTCGGTAATTGCCCTGCATTGGATTCGCGACAAACAACGCGCGGGATCTGCCGGTGCTGGTTCGCGACTGGTCGCCAGCCCTGGGATTCTGCTGGAACGGGCTCAAGCTGCCGAAGACGCCGATTTTGTGGTCGGTTAGAGTTTGAACCACAATGCACCGGCAGATTCTACATCGATGCACACAACATGCCCCCCGGCGAGCGAAGATCTGGCAGGGAATGTGGCTTTGCGTGGCATTGATTGTGTTAAACGGCTGTCAGTTCTTCTCTCACGGAGCCTTTGATTCACCGCATGAGATCTCGGACTACAGTTTAGACCAGCCTGCAGAACCGTGGCAGAATCTGCCCCCGGATCAATATGCGTCGGACATTCAACAGGCTTCCTTCACTGACCCCGGCCCCCATCAGCAGGTTGTGCATTCCGGACAGGGCTACCATCAGAACGTCGACCTGGCAAACCTGCCTCCGCGCCCTTCCAGTACCAACGTCGACCACAGCACTCGGACTGCCTGGAACCTGACCTTGGAAGGGGCCATCGAACTGGTACTGCAGCAGAACAGAGAGTTACGGGTTGAACGCTTCGAATCTCCGAGGAGTAGCTGGAACGTTGATTCCCAGGATTCGATCTTCGATCCCGTAATCTCGCTGGGCGGCGAATGGTCGCGATCTGAAGACCAGGTCACCAACTTCACAGACGGTCCTGGCAGCGAAATCTCTTCTGCGGCAACCGATTTCTTTAACGGACCACAGGGGATTGGCGATCAGCTGCGGCTGTCTAAACGGCTCCGCACAGGTGGCTCGGTGCAGGCGGACTTTTCTTCTAACTACACGTTCTCCGAACCTGGCGGAGACTTTTTGGTGTTCAATCCTGCGATTCGATCGAACCTGCGTGTGCAGTTGAATCACAATCTTTGGCAGGGGGTTGGGCGCGATGTCAATATGATCAACGTTCAAATTGCCCACCATGTCCACTCCAACGCGCATCGGAGGTTGGAGATGGAGATGCGGAGCAAGGTCCTTGAAACTGCTTCGGCCTATTGGGGATTGCTGGGCGCCCGCGAAAGATTGTCCGCGCAGAAGAAGGCGATCGACGAATCTCAGGCGATCTGGGAGCAGGAAGTTGAAAAGAAACAACTTGGTTCGAGTTCCGGGCCGGATGTGGCGGAAGCTCGGGAACAGCTGGAGCAGTTCAAGGTCTTTCTGGTGCAAGCCCAATTGCAAGTGGCCGACGCAGAAAGAGAGTTAAGAGACCTGTTGGGCGTTTCATTGGAAGACGCAAATTTTGTGCAACCCGTCAGTCAGCCAACAACGCATCCGCCGAAGCTGGACTGGGAAAATGCCGTGATGGCAGCAATGGACTCGCGTCCGGAAATACAGTTGCAGCAAACCGAACTTCAGATGGCGCAACTGCAAAGACGGGAGGCTGCTGATCAGTTAAAGCCGAACCTCAGTGGCTACGCTGGCTGGGGGCTGTCTGGTGCGTCCGATAAGTTTGGTGAGAGCATCGAAACGATTCATGATGGCGACTTCGCTCGATGGTGGCTCGGCTTTCAGTACGAACACCGTTTCGGGAGACGAAGAGACAGAGCGATCTTCGAACAGGCTCAGCTGACGGTCCAGCAAAACGCCGCAAGAGTCGAGCAGTCCATTAGAATGGTGCAACGACAACTTCATGATGCGTACCAAAGTGTCGAAAACGCGTGGCAAATCGTTGAGGCATCACGAGAACGACTGGCCGCCGCCGATACGGTACTGAACGCTCGCAAAGAGATGTACGATCTGGGCGAAATTCGTCTTGAAGACAAGCTGCGAGCCCTCAATGTATGGGGCCAGGCAGCATCCGCAGAACGACGTGCTATTGCCGATTACAACAATGCACTGACAGAATGGGAATACGCAAAAGGCTCTATTCTCGACTACGCCCGAATCCAATTTCAGTCGCCAGATACGAACATTCAATAGGTCAAGCCGCGTCGCGGGCTGTCTGAAAGTTCCTCGCTTCTCGCCAAACTAAAATGGCTGTCCGGTCAGGCGTTCGAAGGCTTCAATGTATTTGGCCGATGTTTTCTGCGCTATCTCTTCCGGCAGGTTAGGCGGAGGGCTATTTCGGTCCCAGCCGGATTGCAGCAGCCAGTCGCGTACGAATTGTTTGTCGTACGAAAATTGTGGCCCGCCTGGTTCGTACTTGTCAGCTGGCCAGAATCGCGAGCTATCAGGCGTCATCACTTCGTCAATGAGAATGATCTCGCCGTCCAGGAGCCCGAATTCAAACTTGGTGTCGGCAATGATGATGCCTTGTTCTCGAGCGTAATCTGCCCCTTGCGAATAGATGCTTAGGCTCAGAGTACGTAACCGCTCCGCAAGATTTGCTCCGACCGCTTCGCTCATCTGTTCGAAGGTGATGTTCTCGTCGTGTCCTTCTTCCGCTTTCGAAGCCGGCGTAAAGATTGGCGCGGGCAGCGCGCTGCTTTCCTGAAGCCCCTCAGGCAATTCGACGCCGCAGACAGTTCCGTGCTGCTGGTATTCAAGCCATCCGGATCCGGACAAATACCCTCGAACGACACATTCTACAGGAACGACTTCAGTCTTCCTGACCACCATGCTGCGACCGGCAAAGGCCTCTAGCGGCGCGCCGTCGGGCAGCGGCAGGCTTTCAGGACTCGTCGCCAGAACGTGGTTCGGAACGTCGAGACGATTGAACCAGAACTCACTTATCCGAGTCAGCACTTCGCCCTTCCGTGCGATCCCGGTTGGGAGAATATAGTCAAACGCGCTGATGCGGTCGGTTGCCACAAACAGGAGTCGGTCGCCGAAGTCGTAGATGTCTCTCACTTTTCCACGCTTGACCGGCACGCCGGGAATGTCACTTTGCAGCACGATAGTGCCCATAAAACCTCTTCCTGTCCTGAATTTGCTCCGAGAATACGCCGCGGGAGTTTAGCTGCCAATGACGCTGCGGACAATTGCATGGAGAGAACCAACGCCAGAAGTGTGTAGTGGCCGAAAGTTGCGAAGTTGCGAAGTTACGAAGTTACGAACTTGCAGAGGGTGGTCGGGGTTGGAGCGAGGCACCAGCGAACCCCCGGGTTTCCTTCGCGGGGCTCAGTCCAACCCCGGCAACCCATTTCAAAGGCAACAATCTGCTACCACACCCATCAGAACGACACGATCGGTGTTCCTTGGCTAACAGAGTCGGTGGGGGAATTCCAGCAAAACGAGCCGAAGTGGATTCCCAACGACTCTGGCTTCTGCAGAGCTACGACGCATGGCGGTGAGAAACGGCCTGCTTACTGCTCCGCTGCTGTCGATTTTGCCTATATTGGAGACTTCCGGCGGAACTGGTAGGCTACTTAGTCGATAATATCACCGTAGAACAGTATCGAAAGACGCAACAAGGAGGCCAACAGGCCAGCTATGGGATTAATACAATTCAGCATAGAAGCGCCCGATCTGATTGTGCGATCGGAAGTCTCCAAAGCGGATTTTGTCACGTTTGATGGACGTGTCATTTCTACAGATACGGTACTTAAGGATGACCGACTTGCCTGCGTTCGTGACAGAGCTGACAGCAGCAAGCTCCGTGTGTTATGTAATGTGGGAAGCCGTCAACTGGTTACCCAGACCACGTCTTTGCGTGAATCACAAAACTCGTACCCGCTGGAAGTCGAGCTTGCGCGTGGAGAGCTCTATCGAGTCCGCAACTTCTATTCTTTGTGGACGGGCGCTGGCCTGCGTTCAAGTCCTGAAATTGACCTTAAGATTGCCGACGCGCAAAAGCTGTTTTGCTCAGCCATATTCGCCACCGATCGCGCGCAGTGTGCTCTTGAGTCCCTGAAGCAAAGCCAGGCGGCTATAGAAATGCTGGTGGCCGCCTACGTAAAACAGCGGATCACTTTTCGCCAACAGCGTATTCAGCATTTTCCGATGTCCGTTGGCTGTCGGTTGACGGAGGTCCCCGTTCGCAAAGAAGAATTCTTAAACACATTCACCGGAGTGCTGATCAAAACACGCTGGCGAGATCTCGAACCCAATGACGGAGAGTACGCGTGGGACGATCTCGACGCGCTCGTCGACTGGACCACGGAGCAGGGATTGTTCTGCATCGGCGGTCCGTTGCTCGATCTGTCATCCGACTGCTTTCCCGAATGGATGAAACCGTGGAAGGGAGACCTTCGGAATCTCCAAAGCTTTACTTCTGACTTTGTGGAAACCGTCGTCAGCCGTTACGTGGGAAGGATTCGTCACTGGGAGGTCGTGTGCGGCCCCAATCGTGGAGGCTCCAACGACTTGTCGGAAGAAGACCGCCTGAATCTAATTGTCCGCGCCATCGACGCTGCTCAGGAGGTTGACGAACAGATTCAGATCAGCCTGCGGATTATTCAGCCGTGGGGCGAGTACCTAAGCACGACTGCGAATCGCCTGGTGCCCATTCAGTTTGTTGACACTCTGCGGCGGAGTGGCGCGACGATATCGGAGGTCAATCTCGACCTTCGATTCGGAACCGGAGATCTGCATAGCCTTCAACGCGATTTGCTAAGCGTATCGCAACTCCTGGACCACTGGTCGCTGCTGCAGTTGCCGCTAAACGTGATGGCAGCACTGCCGGAAACTGCCCATCCGGAACTGACTGACGACGTTCTGAAGCTGGTGAAGTGGCAGACGCAGCAGATCGAACAGTTGGCGCTGATGTGTCTGGCCAAGGAACGAGTGACCGGATTCTATTGCCTGAATTGGTCCGATCGAGCCGTTGAGGATCAACCGCTCGTTGACATGAACGATGTTCTGCATCCCATCGTTGGTCGGATTGCCGAACTCGAATCCGCTCATTGGTCATCGGCGTGAAGCACTTCCGTGATGAGACTCACAGGAGTCTATTCTAAGGGGGGGAGTCGCAGAAAGTTGCGAAGCTCCAAGCCCCGGGGTTTCCTTCGCGGGCTCAGTCCAACCCTGGCACCCATTTCCAAGGCAACAATCTGCTAACACACCCATTCTAAGAGAGCCGCTCCACCTGTAATTTTCGGAATGCGACTGCCGCTCGTTTGCTTGGAAAGGTGCGAAAACGCTGCTTTCCGTCTTCATTCCATGTCGCCACCCAGCGGCCATAAACGTTCTTACTGACGCCTGTTACTCCAGACGTATTGTTCGTTGGCTTCTTCCGATTCGGTCCGCTTTTCCATTTGCGCTCGCCGAACTCCTTAAGTCTTGCATCACGCCATCTTTTTGCGCGTTGCAGCGCCTTGCGGATTCCACCGTTGGAGAAACGAAAGTACTTCGAATGCTCGACACCGTCTCTCATCATGCGAACGGCCCATCCGTTGGGCTCTCGCCGTATGTTTAACATGCTGCTCATGTGCAGCAGTCTACGCTTGCGAAAACTGAATTTTCCAGTCGACGCCGTGTCCATTTTCGACAGATTTCAACATGCTTTAAAAGCAAGGTGATCTGTTTCGGTT
Source organism: uncultured Planctomycetaceae bacterium (assembly GCA_964481505.1). Lineage (GTDB taxonomy): Bacteria > Planctomycetota > Planctomycetia > Planctomycetales > Planctomycetaceae > Fuerstiella. Next base: position 8,772 of record CAYZYB010000024.1, read on the forward strand.
ACGGCAGTGCTAACCAACGCGCACCTGCAGTGGGGGCCATCGCCACGCATGCCGCTGACGTCTTTCGCCCTCGAGCGGGATGTCCGAAGGCACGCTCGCGGCAGCGTAACCCGCATCATCAACTGGCCTGCTGAGGAAAGGCAAAGTCGACCCAGCGTCGGATCAGCGCGACTCCAATTGCCGGCTGGGCCGGGGAAAGCGTTTGTCATTCGCGCACGAAGAAGCCCGGCGCAGATGCACCGGGCTAACGCGATTATGATTCGCTGCTGCGCTCCGCGGGTTAGGCAGAAAAACTACTGCCGCAGCCACAGGATTTCACGGCGTTTGGATTATTAAACGTGAAACCACGCTTTTCCAGGCCGGTGTAGAAATCGACTGTTGTGCCGTCGAGGAACAGATCGCTCTTTTTGTCGACGACAACACCAACACCGTGTTGCTCTGTCATCGTATCCGCTGTTTCATCGTAAGCATTCGTGAAGTCGAACGAGTACTGGAAGCCACTGCACCCGCCGCCAACAACGCCAACTCGGACGTATTTCAATTCCGGTCGGTTCTGCTCTTCCATGACCCGCTGAATTTCACTGGCGGCAGCTTCTGTAATTTGAATTCCCATGATCTTCACAACTCCTGCTTAAAAATAAGCGTCAGGTGGCCTCAGCCGAGGCGTCTTTTTTGGTGAGAATCAGAAACGGACGGTCTGTTTCTGTTCTGGACATGTAGTTTATTCGACGTAAGGTACGAAGTGTCAAGTACGTCGTTCCTTACACAGATGTAATTTTCCCGGAAGATATTGGGTTTTCCGAATGAAATACAGTCATCTTTCCGCAGGTTCCCCAGAAATGCCTCGAACTGCCGATTCACAGCGTCACTTTGCTCACGGGCTGTTTTCCACGATGGTGACGGGGCTTCTGCTGCTCGCTGGCTGTGGCGAACCGTACGTTGGCGTCGATCCTCCTCCCGCTGGCCAGGAATCGCGGCCGGTTGAAATGCTGCAACTTGATGATGCAGCAGGGATTAGCCACGCCGATGTCAACTTCGACGAGGCCGTTCGTACGCCGGAAAAACTTATCATTGTTGACTTTTGGGCTCACTGGTGTGGTCCGTGCCGAATGCTGGCTCCTGAACTGGAGAAAATTGTGAAGGCTCACCCGGACGATGTTGTGGTGCTGAAAGTCAACGTGGACAAGTCAGAGTTTCTGGCCGCTCATTTTGGGGCGGGCAGTATTCCGGACCTGAGATTTTTCCGAGACGGCAAAGCCGTCGGGGGCAGCGTGGGATTTCGCACCGCAGACGAACTTCTCAAAGAACTTCGGCTCTGACGGTTCCGTTTTCTGAGGCGGATTCAGGTTTCGGTCGAATTGCGTCTGCTGTGCGATACAATCCGGCACGTAGGGCGTTGGCCAGCTAGCCAAACGGCGTGCACAATGTCGCCCTGGCCCACGGGCATTTCTGCGTTGTGTCACTTCCCAGGCTGCCCTCTCCAAAAACAAGTCCGTTAGATTCGCAGCTATTCGAAAGTGAAACACGCATGGGGCGTTTGGGATTAGCATTTAAAGTGCTCTTTAGCGGAGCATTTGCCAAACAGGTGTCGGAAATAGGATCGGCGTCGGCGATTGAGCAGGCTCCGGTGGAGGCGCCAAAGCCTGTCACTCCACCCAGGCCAGCGGCGCCAGCACGGAGTGAAGCCGTCACGCTACTGGCGACATTGCAGCGCGAAGCTCGCCTGCTGGACTTTTTCAAAGAGCCGATCGCGGATTACACCGACGCCCAGATCGGTGCGGCTGTGCGTGACGTTCATCGTCAAACGAATGAGGTGCTGCAGCGGATGTTCGACATTCAGCCGCTGATGGACGGCGCCGAAGGCAGTACCGTGAGTGTTCCAGGGGATGCTGACGCCGCTCACTTCCAGTTCACGGGCGACCTGGGGAATAAACGACCGGAAAGTGGCGAACTGATGCACCACGGGTGGAAAGCCGCCAAATGCGAATTGCCGAAATGGAATGGCGCCGACCAAAGTGCTCTGGTCATCGCTCCTGCAGAAGTTGAAGTGAAGGGGTCATGACCACAGAATTTGCCATTGGCATCGATCTCGGAACGACCAACAGTGTGCTGGCATACGCGTCGCTGCACTCAGAATCTCCCGAGGTTCAACTGTTGAAAATACCACAGTTGGTGGCCGCAAATACCGTCGCCGAACAACCGTCTCTGCCGTCCTTCCTGCATCTCGGCATGGCCACCGACGCCGAAAGTGGCAACTGGAATGTCCCGTGGGAAAGCTCCAGAACGTTCGCGGTCGGAGAAGTTGCGCGTCGACAATCGGCCGACCTGCCGCAGCGCACAATCAGTGCTGCGAAATCATGGCTGTGCCACAGCAAAGTGGATCGTCACGCTGCCATTCTTCCGTGGAACAGCCCCGACGAAGTCGCAAAGCTGTCACCCGTCACTGTTTCGCAGCGGTACATCGAACACCTCGTCGCTGCATGGACGTCTGCTTTCCCGGATTGGCCCATTTCTGAACAGCATGTCGTGCTGACAGTGCCGGCATCCTTCGACGCCAGCGCGCGAGAACTTACGCGTGAAGCTGCTTTGGCGGCCGGACTTCCTGAAACTCTGGTGTTGATTGAAGAGCCCCAGGCCGCAACCTACGCGTGGCTCGACAATCAGGGCGACGACTGGCGGAAGCAGTTGCAAGCCGGCAACCAGCTGCTGGTCTGCGATGTTGGCGGCGGCACGACGGACCTGACGTTAGTCGATGTGGTCGACGACATGGGCGAGCTACAACTACAGCGTCGCGCCGTTGGAAATCATCTGTTGGTCGGCGGCGACAACATGGATCTGGCACTCGCCTTTCATGTTTCGCAGTTGTTCAAAGAGCAAAAGAACATCGAACTGGATCCATGGCAATCAGTTTCCTTATGGCACGCTTGCCGAGCGGCCAAAGAAGCTTTGCTGGCAGAAGACGGGCCAGAAACTCATCCGGTGGCGATTCCTGGTCGAGGCAGTCGGTTGATTGGCGGCACCGTCGCGGTGGACGTCAATCGTGAAGCGGTCAGTAATCTGCTGGTGAATGGTTTCTTCGCGGAATGCGGCCTCGATGCAAAGCCGACTCGGCAACGGTCGTCCGGCTTTCAGGAAATCGGCCTTCCATTCGAAACAGATACTGCCGTCACCAAACATCTGGCCGCGTTTTTATCTCGTAATACGGGCGAAGGTGATGACCAGATTCAGCCAACTCACGTTTTGTTCAACGGCGGTGTTTTCAAAGCCGCAAAACTGAAATCACGCCTGCTGGATCAGCTTTCACACTGGTTTGCGGAAGCGCCTCAGGAATTGGAAGGCAATCGCGATCTCGACTACGCGGTTGCTCGAGGAGCCGCGTTTTACGCCTGGAGCAAGCAGTCCGGCGGTTTGCGAATTCGGGGTGGGGCCGCGCGATCTTACTATATCGGCATCGAAACGGCCGGTCTCGCGATTCCCGGAGCTCCGCGCCCGCTGAGTGCACTGTGCGTTGTTCCGCACGGCATGGAAGAAGGCAGCCAGGCAGATGTCCCCGGCGATGGTATCGGGCTTGTTGTGGGTGAACGAGCGACCTTTCGTTTCTTCAGTTCTGTCGTTCGCAAAGATCAGCCTGGTCAGCGACTTCAGCATTGGACCGACGAGGAGCTTGTCGAAACCGACTCCATGGAAGCAAAGCTGACCGGAACGGACGACATCGAAGACGACTATGTTCCGGTTCGCTTCGAATCGCGAATCAACGAATTGGGCACCTTTGAACTCTGGTGCGTTCATACAGAATCGGACGCACGCTGGAAGTTGGAATTCAGTGTGCGGGAGGAGTGACTTCTGCCGTCCGCCCACGAAGCCGAATAATCCAACCTGATTCGAAGTCCTCAAAACACAACGCAACCCGTCGAAAACACTCTTGAACAACTCTGTCGAAAATTCCGAAAGCCAATTCAGCCGCTTCGTCGTCGGCATCGACCTTGGCACCACCAATTGTGCTGTCTGCTATCTGGACACTCACGAATCCGATTCGGAGATTCGTCATTTCGACATCGCGCAACTCGTCGCTCCCGGTCAGGTGGAAGCTCGATCGACGTTGCCGTCGTTTCATTACGAACCAGCGGCCGGCGAACAAACCGAAGAAACCCTGAAGCTGCCGTGGGAGACGGCTGATCGCTCCTTCGCTGTCGGCAGTTACGCACGAGATCATGGCCGCATGGTCGCGGGGCGGCTGATTGAATCCGCGAAGTCATGGTTGTGCCATTCGGGTGTCGACAGAAAGTCGGCCATGCTGCCGTGGCATGGTTCAACAGACGCGGAATCTTTGTCTCCGGTTCAGGCGAGTGCCCGCTATTTGCAACACATTCGTGAGGCGTGGGACGCCAGCTTTCCTGACGATCCGCTCGCTCAGCAGGATGTAACGCTTACGATTCCGGCATCGTTCGACGAAGTCGCTCGCGAATTGACAGTCAATGCGGCTCGCCTGGCGGGGCTGCCGAAGATCATCCTGATTGAAGAACCGCAAGCGGCTTTCTATTCCTGGGTAAATGTTCACCGGAACGATTGGGAAGAGCACGTCGCAGCGGGCCAGAAGATTCTCATTTGCGACATCGGCGGCGGGACTTCAGACTTTACCCTGATCAACGTCGAACCAGCCGATGATGAGCGACTTCAATTTCATCGCGTTGCTGTGGGAGATCATCTGATCCTTGGTGGTGACAACCTCGATCTTGCGTTGGCACACTTCATCGAACGAAAGCTCAAAGGGGATGGCAAACTCGAAGCACGGCAATTCAGCGTGCTGGTGTCAACGTGCCGTCACGTCAAAGAAACGCTGCTGGCGGATGACGCTCCCGACAACCTGACGGTCTCGCTGCCAGGTTCCGGTTCCAAATTGATCGGCGGCAGTTTGAATGTCGAAGTCACGAAAGACGAAGTTCACCAGATCCTGATCGACGGTTTTCTGCCTGAAACATCGCTCAACGATAAACCGGCACGCCGTCAATCGGGGTTTCAGGAATTCGGTCTTCCCTTCGCTGCGGACGCGGCCGTAACCAAATACCTTGCCGCATTCCTGAAGGCTCACCAGACCGAAGACGGCCCAGGAGGAGCTCGGCCGGACATCATTCTGTTTAACGGCGGGTTCTTTGCATCGGAACAACTGAAGCAGCGTTTGCTGTCGATTCTCGGGTCGTGGTTCGGCGATGACTGGGCACCTAAAGTGCTCGACAACGACCGGCTTGACCTCGCTGTTGCTCGTGGAGCAGCGTATTTCGGCATGGTACGTCGCGGCGTTGGCATTCGGATTGTCGCCGGGTTGGCGCGAACGTATTACGTGGGCGTCGAACGCGATGGCGAACCCGCAGCACTGTGCCTGATTCCCGCGGGCGCTGAACCAGGAGACACAGATGCGATCGACAGAGAGTTCGAAGTGCGAACGGGGGAACCGGTAGAATTCCCGATCTATGTTTCGAGTATTCGACTCACCGATAAACCTTCCGAAATTGTTGACATCGACCCGGAGCAGATGTCGTCGCTGCCGCCGATTCGGACCACCCTGCAGACACGCAGGAAGACAGAACACAGCACCATCAACGCTACGTTGTCGGCAAGACTAACAGAAATTGGCACGCTGGAAGTGTGGTGCAATCAGCTGAACGATTCGCGGCGCTGGCAACTGCAATTCGACGTGCGCAGCGCCACAGAAACAGACCGAGAAGCTCATGCTGGTGCAGCCGAACAAATCGGAATCGTCGATCAGGCATCAATAGAAGCCGCAGAAGCCTGTGTTCTTCAAGTCTACGGGGCGGACGCAACAGACAAGCCTTCGTCGCTCATGAAAGCCCTCGCCAGTGCGCTCGACCAGGGCAAAGCCGATTGGCCGCCGTCATTGTTGCGGAACATCTGGGCGACCTTGATGCAAAACCAAGGCGGTCGTCGCAAAAGTGCGGCTCACGAAACCCGCTGGCTGAACCTGCTGGGTTATTCTCTACGCCCCGGTTACGGAATGGCGGCGGACGATTGGCGTGTTGCGGAAACATGGGCCGCTTTGCGCGGAAAGCTAGTGCACAAGGGAGCGGAAACGGCAGCGGAATGGCGGATTTTGAGCCGTCGGATTGCTGGTGGACTGACAGCAGGCCAGCAGAACGAACTGGCGTCTCCAATCCTGGCGTTGATTCGACAGCAGCATCGACAGATGACGACGGGCAAGGGAAAAGCCGGTCGGTATGCCGCCAACAACCACGAAGCATCAGAAATCTGGCGAATGCTTGGTTCGCTGGAACTACTCGACCGCCGTACTCACCACGAACTCGGACGGATGATCATCGATTTTCTGCCGCGGAAAAAACTGGAGCCCATTCGCCCTGCTCTAACATGGGCGCTGGGGCGTGTGGGAGCTCGGGTGCCCGTTTACGGACCGATGAACGGTGTGCTGGCGGCGGATGTTGTGGGCGGTTGGATCGAAACCCTAATTGATCTCGCCGACTGCAGCGACAGTGTCACCCATTTAGCTCTGATGCAGATGGCTCGCCGAACCGGCGATCGCTATCGCGA